>NZ_JBFBGN010000271.1:0-3259 GCF_040684675.1 Streptomyces sp. NPDC089915
TCGGCATGCGCGAACGCGTCACACTCGTCCAGGGCACCCTCCATACCGGCCCGACCCCGGAGGGCGGTTACCGTGTGCACGCCGCCTTCCCCCTCGTGTCCACCGTCGCCAAGGAGTCCGCGTGATCGACGACCAGCCCGGCCCTTCGGTGAAGGTGGTCCTGCTGGACGACGAGGAGCTCGTCCGCAGCGGCGTACGGATGATCCTCGACGCCGACCCGCAGATCGAAGTGGTCGCCGAAGGCGGCGACGGGGACTCCGCCGTGGACCTCGTCGCCCGGTACCGCCCGCACGTGGTGCTCACCGACATCCAGATGCCCCGCGTCGACGGCCTGGAAGTCACCAGACGACTGCTCGCCACTCCCGCCCCGCCCGCCGTCGGGGTGCTCACCACCTTCGATCTCGACGAGTACGTCCACGCGGCGCTTCGCGCGGGCGCGGCGGGCTTCCTGCTCAAGGACACCCCGCCCCGCGAACTGGCCCGCGCCGTGCACGTCCTGGCCCGCGGCGAGGCGATGCTGTCGCCGCGCATCACCAAGCGCCTGCTCAGCACCTTCGCCGGCAACGACGCGGCGGACGCGGCCCGGCGCCGGCTGACCGTCCTCACCGACCGGGAGCGCGAGGTCGCCGCCGCGGTCGCGCGGGGCCTGAGCAACGCCGAGATCGCCGCCGACCTGCACCTGAGCGAGTCGACGGTGAAGGTCCACATCGGACGGATCATGACCAAGCTGGAGGCGGCGAACCGCACGCAGGTCGCCATCATCGCCCACGACGCCCAGCTCGCCTGACCCGACGCGGCCGGGCAGGAGCGGACGGCCGCCGGACCGCTCTCTCCCGTTCGACTCCGTTCCACCGGTCCGGCACCTCGGCAGCTACGCCCTCGCGCGATCCCGTCACCCGCCCCGCAGCACGACCTGGTTCGAGACCACGTCCCCCTCCGCGCCGCGCCGTCCCGGCTGCTCGCGCCACGGCGCCGCCCGAGTCGCCCCGCAACAGCGCCGCGCGGCGCTTTCGGCCTCGACGCCGACAGGCCCGGTACGACTTTCGGGTAACCCGCCACGAGCGGAAAGGCGGACGTGCCCGACGTCAACTCCGGACGACGATATGGGTGTTCGAACGGAACCGGCCGGCACACCGCCCACCCCGTCGACTGTCCGACACCGGGCAGGCGTGAGCGGCCCGTCCTTTCCGGCCCTGCCCCTCCGAGTGCTCTCGGCCCCTCGGCCTTCCTCGACCAGGAAAGACGACCATGACTCTCAGCAAGCCCTACGTCAGCGACCACTTCTCTCCCGTCACCGACGAGATCACCGGCCGCGAACTGCGGGTGCGGGGCACCCTCCCGCCCGAGCTGAACGGCCGCTACTTCCGCAACGGCCACAACCCCAAGCCGGGCGTCACCCCCACTCACTGGTTCCGGGGCGAGGGCATGCTCCACGGCGTTCGCCTCAAGGACGGCCGGGCCGAGTGGTACCGCAACCGCTGGGTGAAGACCCCGTTCCTGGACGGCGTCCCCTTCACCGGGACCGAACTCGACGTCAGCGCCGCAGCCACCAACATCATCTTCCATGGCGGTCGCTACCTGGCTCTCCAGGAGGCCAACCTGCCCTGGGAGGTCAGCGCCGACCTCGACACGATCGGCGTGTACGACTTCGGCGGCACGCTCACCAGCGCGATGACCGCCCACCCCAAGGAGGACCCGCAGACCGGTGAGCTGCACTTCTTCAGCTACAGCCCCTTCCCGCCGCACCTGACCCACTACGTGGCCGACGCTTCCGGCGCCATCGTCAGGTCACGGATCGTCGAAGGCGCCGGCCCCTCGCTCATGCACGATTTCGCCATCACCCGCGAGCACGTCGTCTTCATCGACTCGCCGGTTGTCTTCGACCACGCGGAGCAGTCCGGCATCCCCTACCGCTGGCACGACGACGTCCCGCTGCGCATCGGCGTGCTCCCGCGCGCCGGAGGCCCGACCACCTGGTTCGAGGTGCCCGACCAGGCCGTGCTGCTGCACGTCGCCAACGCCTACACCGACGCACGCGGCCGGATCGTCCTCGAAGCGCCGCGCTTCGACCGTTCCGCCTGGGAGAGTTCGTGGAAGTGGTGGGTCGGCGCGCCCGGACACGGCACCGCCCCCAACGCCGGCTCGACCTTCCACCGCTGGATCATCGACCCCGCCACCGGCACGGTCACCAGCGAGTCCCTCAACGACCTGGTCACCGAGTTCCCCGCGATCAACGACGCCCACACCGGTGGCGACTACCGCTACAGCTACGCCATCGCCTTCCCCGGCGCGGGCCTGTCGGGCTACCACACGGCCAAGCTCGACTCACGCACCGGCGAGCAGCTGCTGTTCGCGCACGGCGAGGGCCGGATGCCCGGCGAGGCCGTCTTCGCCCCCGCCGAGGGCGGGGCCGCCGAAGACGACGGCTACCTGCTCACCATCGTCAGCGACGTCAAGGCCGACTGCTCGGAACTCCTCGTCCTGGACGCGGGTGATCTGAGCACCGTAGCCGCCGTCGAACTCCCGCGCAGGGTACCCGCCGGCATCCACGGCCACTGGATCCCCGACACCGAGCCGTCCTCCTGACCCCTCCACCGGACCTTTCTCCCGCCCCTACCCCCAGCAGCCGGGGCCGCGGCATGCCCCACGTGCTGCCCGGCTCCCACACCCCCATGGACCGGACCACCATGAACCACCGATTCTCCCGGGGCGGTCCACCCGCCCACAGACCCGCCCTGCGCCGTGGTCCCGTATTGGCGGCGCTGGCAGCCGGCCAGTTCGCCGTCATGCTCGCCACCTCCGTCGTCAACGTGGCGCTCCCTCGGATCCGCAGCGGGGCAGGCCTCTCGGACACCGGAACCACATGGGTGGTCAACGCCTACGGCCTGGCATTCGGGGCATTGCTCCTGGCGGGCGGCCGGGCCGCCGACCTCCTCGGCCGGCGCCGGGTACTGATCGCGGGCCTGTCCCTGTTCGGCGGGGCCTCACTCGCGGCGGGACTGGCCGCCACCCCGGGCGTGCTGATCGCGGCCCGGGCCGCTCAGGGGGTCGGCGCCGCAGCCGTAGCCCCCGCCGCGCTCGCCCTGGCCATGGAGCAGTTCCCCTCCGGCGCCGGTCGCGGCAAGGCGCTCGGCGTGTGGGGAGCGGTCTCCGGAGCGGGTGGAGCGGGCGGCGTCCTGCTGGGCGGTGTGCTGACCCAGGCGTGGGGCTGGCCCTGGATCTTCCACACCGTCGCAGTGGGATCGGGACTGGTCCTCAC
>NZ_JBFBGN010000272.1:0-3158 GCF_040684675.1 Streptomyces sp. NPDC089915
CGGCGCGGCGCCGTTTCCGGGGGCTCCGCCCCCGCGCCCCCGCGCCTCAAACGCCGGCGGGGCTGGAATGTGCTGCGCGCATCCGGCCCGCGCGGCGTTCGAGCGCACCGGGCGCGGAGCGCCCGGAACGGGGTTCGGGGTGGAGGTCAGCCCCCTGACGCGGCACTCGGTGTGGATCTCCACCCCGAGGGCCGTCAGGTGGGCGTGCAGCAGGGCCGAGGCGTCGGCGTCGAGCTGGCGTTCCATCAGCCGCTCCGCCTGCTGGGCGAGGACCACCTGCACACCCCGCGCGGCCAGCGCGCGGGCGGCGGAGACGCCGAGGAGGCCGCCGCCGATCACCACCGCGCGCCCGCCCGGGCGGACGGCCGCGTCCAGGGCCAGGCAGTCGTCCATGGTGCGGAACGCGTGCACCCCCTCGGGGAGTTCCCCGCCGCCGGGCGGGAACAGCCCGCGCAGCGCCGGCAGGACCGGGTTGGAGCCGGTGGCCAGCACGAGGACGTCGTACTCCGGGGCCGTGCCGTCGTCGCAGTGCACCCGCCGCGCGGCGCGGTCGATCCGCACCGCCCGCACCCCCCGCCGCAGGACCGGGCCGGGGGCCGGCAGCGCGGCCACGTCGGGGGCGTACCGGCCGGCCAGCACCTCGGCCAGCAGGACCCGGTTGTAGGGGGTGTGGGTCTCCTCGCCGAGGACGGTCACCGTGGCGGCCGGCCCCAGCCGGGCGGCGAGCCGCAGGCCCGCCAGGCCGCCGCCGATCACCACCACACGCTGTTCCGAGGTCATGGAACGAGCGTGCGGGGCGGCTGTTTCCCCGCCGCATCGCCCCTGTTACCCGGACGGAACGCCGGCCTCAGCGCCCGGTCCGGCGGCCGGTGAGGGTCCCGTCGGCCGGCCCGCGCGGGCCGTGAACCTCAAGCTTCGCGCAACTTTCGCCGGATCGATGGGACATGCACGGACCGGCTCCCTAAGGTCGGTCCGTGCCTGACATATCGACGACCATGATCATCGTGCTGTGCGCGGCAGCGGCCGCGGCCGGCTGGATCGACGCGGTGGTGGGCGGCGGCGGACTGCTCCTGCTGCCCGCCCTCCTGCTCGGCCTGCCGCACGCCCAGCCCGCCGCCGTCCTCGGGACCAACAAGGCGGTGGCCATCGTCGGCACGGCCGGGGCGGCCGTCACCTACGCGCGCAAGACCTCCGTGGACGTGAAGCTGGCCGTCCGGATCGGTCTGGCGGCGATCGCCGGATCGATGGGCGGGGCCGCGCTGGCGGGAGGGATCAGCAAGGACGCGATGCGGCCGCTCATCATGGGAGTGCTCCTGGTGGTCGCCGCCGTCGTGATCTTCAAGCCGGGCTTCGGCGCCGCCCCCTCGGCCGCGCCGGTCTCCCGGCAGCGGGTGCTCCTCGCCATCGGCCTCGCCGGCCTGGGCATCGGCCTCTACGACGGGCTCATCGGGCCCGGCACCGGGACCTTCCTGGTCCTGGCCCTCACCGCGCTGCTCCACCTCGACCTGGTCACCGCCTCCGCCACCGCGAAGATCGTCAACTGCTGCACCAACGCCGGGGCGCTCGCGATGTTCGCCTACCAGGGCATGGTGTTCTGGCAGCTGGCCGCGCTGATGGCCGTCTTCAACCTGGCCGGCGGGATGGTCGGGGCCCGGATGGCCCTCAAGAAGGGCAGCGGCTTCGTCCGGGGCGTGCTGCTCACGGTGGTCGGCGCGCTGGTGGTCAAGCTCGGCCTGGAGCAGTGGGGGTAGTCGGGTGCGGGCGGGTGCGGGGCCCGGGGGTCCCGCACCCGCCGGTGCGTCAGGCCCGCGGGGCGCGGCGCATCACCCAGAGGGCCGGACCGCCGCCGGGCAGCCGGGCCTCGCCGAGCAGGGTGAAGCCGAAGTGCTCGTAGAAGGGCACGTTGGACTCCTTGGAGGACTCCAGGTAGACGGGCAGGCCCGCCGCGTCGGCCTGGGCCAGGCCCGAGCGCAGCAGCGCGGCCCCGTGTCCCCGGCCCTGGCCGGCCGGGTCGGCGCCGAGCACCGCCAGGTACCAGTGCTCCTCCGGGGGCGCGTGCTCGGCGGCCGACCGGATCCCCTCCCGGAACACCTCCGCCCGGTCGCCGAGCACGGTGGCGAGCTCGTCGAGGGTCTCCTCGTCGGGCAGTGCGCGGCCGCCCGGCGCCACCCAGAAGGCGGCGGCCAGGTCCGTGCGCTCGCACACGCCGTGGCGGCCGTAGTGCCGGGTGAGGAGCGTCGCGAAGTACCGGGCCATGCCCTCCTCGCGGGAGGCCTCGTCGGGGAAGAACCAGCACATCATCGGGTCGTCGGCGAAGGCGCGGGCCAGGCTGCGGCTGATGTCCGCGGCGTCGTCGATCGTTGCGGTCGTGGGCGTGTTCGATATCGACATGCGGGTCATTCTGCAACCCGATGATCTTGGCCTGGTCGGCGGGGGCCGGGGTCAGTAGGTTCCGGTGAGGTGGGCGAAGACGACCACGTTGCCCTGGTATCCGGTGCGCGGCGAGAAGGCGCCGCCGCAGGTGATCACCCGCAGCTCGGCGCGGGGCGAGGGCCCGTACACGCGCCGGTCGGGGAAGGACTTCGCGTCGTAGACCTCGACGGCGTGGACGGTGAACACCGCCGTGCGCCCGTCCGCGCGGGCGACCTCGACCGAGGCCCCCCGGTGCAGCGCGCCCAGGTGGTAGAAGACCGCCGGACCGCCCGCGTTGTCCACGTGGCCCGCGATCACCGCGGTGCCCGTCGCGCCGGGGGCGGTCCCGTCGCGGTACCAGCCCGCGAGGTCGCCCCGGGCGGGCGGCGGCACTTCGAGGCTCCCGTCGCGCTCCAGGCCGAGCCCGGTGAGGGGGGCGTCCACCCGGATGGACGGGATCCGGATCCGGGTGGGCGGGGAGCCGGGGAGGGGGGCGATGCTCCCGGGGTAGACGGCCTGCGCGCTCAGGGCGTCGGCGGGGGAGGGCAGCGGGGGCCGGACGGTCTCGGAGGAGCCGCTGGTGACCAGCCACACGCCGACGCAGACGGCCACCGCCACCAGCCCGATCCGCCCGCGCCGGTCAGCCGGGCGGGGGCGCATGCCGTGCCCCGCGCCCGCTTCGGGGGCGGGGCGGCGGAGCAGCCCGTGCCAGATGCCCCGGACGTCCGGGAAGCCGGCCATGCCTC
>NZ_JBFBGN010000273.1:0-3152 GCF_040684675.1 Streptomyces sp. NPDC089915
CGGCGCCCCGGTGCACGGGCTGTCCGCGGCGCTGACCCGGCACGGCACCTCGTACGGCACCCTCCTCGCGGTGCGCACGGGTGCCGCCTTCACCGATCAGGAGGCCGCCGCCCTGCACTTCGCGGCGCGGCTCGCGGCCGTGCACATCGGCCACGCCCGCCGGCTGGCCGCCACCGAGCGGGTCGCGCTCAACCTCCAGCGGGCCCTCGTCTCCGACCCCGGCCGCCCCCACCCGAACCTGCTGGTCGCCGGCCGCTACCTGCCCGTCGGGCCGAGCGCCCTGGTCGGCGGCGACTGGTTCGAGACGGTCCGGCTGCACTTCGGCCGGACCCTGCTGGTGGTCGGCGACGTGATGGGCCACGGCCTGGACGCCGCCGTGGACATGAACGCCTACCGCTCCACCCTGCGCGAGGTCGCCGCGACCGAGCTGGCCCCGCACCGGGTGCTGCGCCAGCTCGACGCCCTGGTCGCCGGGGACGCGGCGCGCCGCCCCGCCACCTGCCTGCTCGTCCGCGTCGACCCGGCGCGCGGCACCGCCCTCTTCGCCAGCGCCGGGCACCTGCCGCCCGCCGTGTTCGCGGCCGACGGCGCCGGCCGGCTGCTGGACGTCCCGGTCGGCCCGCCGCTCGGTACGGGGCTGGGCGGGTACGAGTCCGCCGCGCACCCCTTCACCGACGAGGAGGTCCTCGTCCTCTACACCGACGGGCTCGTCGAGCGGCGCGGGGAGGACATCGACGCCTCCCTGGCCCGGCTGACGGCGCTGCGGCTGCCGCCCGGGGCGAGCGCGGGGGAGGCCGTGGACGCGGTCGTGGCCGGCCTCGACGCCCGCCACGCCGAGGACGACGTCGCCGTCCTGGCGGCCCGCGTCCGCTCCCGGCCCGCGCATCCGTGAGGGGTCAGGCGTGGGCGCGGGCGATGAGGAGGGCGACGTCGTCGTGGGTGTCGGGGCGGCGCAGGGCGGACAGCAGGAGGTCGCAGGTCTCCTCGATGGGGCGGTGCGGGCCCGCGAGCAGGTCGGTCAGGGTCAGCAGCCGGGTGTCGATGTCCTGGTCGCGGGTCTCCACCAGCCCGTCCGTGTAGAGGACCAGCTCGTCGCCCTCGCCGAGGGTGAAGGCGCTGGTGTGGAAGGGGACGCCGCCGACCCCCAGGGGCACGGCCGTCGTCAGCTGGAGCAGCCGCGGGTGGCGGCCGCCGCGCAGGTGCACGGGCGGCAGGTGGCCGGCCGTGGCGATGTGGCACAGCCGCGAGTGCGGGTCGTAGACGGCGTACACGCAGGTGGCCATGGCCTCGCCGAGGTCGGCGGTGGCCGCGTCGAGGTGGGTCAGGACCGTCGCCGGGTCGAGGCCGAGGCGGCCCAGCGCCCGGGCGGTGGCGCGCAGCTGTCCCATCGTCGCGGCGGCGTTGATGCCGCTGCCCATCACGTCGCCGACGACGAGCGCGGTGCGGTCGCCGGTGAGGGGGATGACGTCGAACCAGTCGCCGCCGGTCTCGTCGGCCGCGCCGGCCGGCTGGTACCGGTAGGCGATGTCCAGTCCGGGGGCCGCGGGCGGGTGCTGCGGCAGCAGGTGGCGCTGGAGGGCGAGGGCGGCGTGGCGCTGGCGCTGGTACCAGCGGGCGTTGTCGATGGACACGGCGGCGTGGGCGGCGAGTTCGGAGGCGAGCAGGACGTCGTCCGGGCCGAACGGCACGGGGTTGCGGGCGCGTTTGAGGTCGAGGGTGCCGAGCACCTGGCTGCGGGCGATCAGCGGGACCGCGAGGTACGAGTGGACCCCCGCCTCGCCCAGCAGCCGGGCGGCCTCCTCGTCGCGGGCGATGCGCGGCAGGTCCTCCGGGGTGACGTGCGGGACGAGGACGGGCCGGGCGGTTCCGGCGCAGCGGGCCACCAGCCGGTCGGCGCGGTAGAGGGCCACGTCCCCCACGGGGTCGGCCGCGTCCTCGGCGGGGGTGCGGTAGCCGGCCTTCACCGCCAGCGCCCGGAACCGTACGGCCCGCTCGACCGGTCCGTCGCCGGGGCGGCCGCCCGTGAGCACGGTGTCGAGCACGTCGACGGCGGCGATGTCGGCGATCTCCGGCACGGCGACGTCGGCCAGCTCCCGGGCGGTGATGTCCAGGTCGAGGGTGGTGCCGATGCGCACCGAGGCGTCCGCGATCAGCGACAGGCGGCGCCGGGCGTGGGCGGCGGAGACGGCGGCCCGGTGCTGTTCGGTCACGTCCACCACCGACACGGCGACGCCGATCACCCGGGAGGACTGGTCCTCCAGCCGGTAGATCGACACCAGCCAGGCGCGCTCGCCGGACTCCTCGGAGATCAGGCCGGTGGTGAAGTTGTCGAGGACGGGGACGCCGGTCTCCATGACCTCGCGCATCCGGGCCTCGAAGGCCGGGGCGTCGAGGAAGGGGAGGATGTCGGCGATCCGCTGCCCGAGGTGGCGTTCGGACGGCACCCCGTTGATCCGCTCCAGGGCCGGGTTGACCAGCACGTACCGCAGGTCGGCGTCGAGGACGGCCAGGCCGATGGGGGACTGGTCGACCATCCGCAGGGAGAGGGCGAGATCGCGTTCGACGCGGCGCAGGGTGGCCTGCTCGGAGGCGAGCCCGAGGGCGTAGGTGCCGCCGTGGTCGGCCTGGAGCCGCATGTTGCGGAACTCGACGAGGACGGTGTGGCCGTCGCGGTGGCGTACGGGGAAGGACCCGGCCCAGGCGCCCTCGCCCGCCATGACCCGGGCGAACAGGCCGAGGACCTCGTCCCGGTTCCGCTCCTCCACCAGCAGCGTGGCCGCGTACCGGCCCAGGGCCTCCTCAGCCGGATAGCCGAAGAGGGCGGCCGCCTGCGGGCTCCACAGGCGGATCCGGCCCTCGGAGTCCAGCACCACCGCGGCCACCCCGAGGACGTCGAGGAGGCCGCCGGCCGAGGGGGATCCGGCGGGCGCGGGCGGGGCGGGGGGAGCAGGGGGATCCTGCCCGGGGCCGTCGGCCGGCGGGGCGGGCTGCTCATCGGCCATCACCGGCCTCCTCACCCGGACGGAGCTCCTTCCATGCTGATGCCCAGGTTCGGGCCCGGCGACCCGGCGGGGGCCATCGGGAGGGGCCGGGGGGGGGCGCGGGGCGGGGGGGCGCCGGCCGGCCCGGCCGGGGGGGGGCGGGGGGGGGCC
>NZ_JBFBGN010000274.1:0-3146 GCF_040684675.1 Streptomyces sp. NPDC089915
CGCCGCCAGGCGCATCAGATCGCTACGCGCTCCTGTCATCTCAGCGTCCGGCGGCCGTCTGGGGTTGCTGCACGTCAGCCTTTCGCTCACTCAGGAAAGGGGCGAGGGCTCGGAGGAGGGCCGCGGGCACGTGTTGGTCGATGTAGGCCAGCACCGGGTCGAAGAGGGCCCAGGAATGGTCGTCGGGGTGGCCCGCGTAGTGGGTGCAGACGTCGTCGTGTCCTGCTGCCAGGCCGTTGCTCTCGCCGCAGTTCTTGAGGATCTCGACGGCAGTCGGCAGATCGCCGTCCCGCCAGGACGTCCAGACGGCGCTGTCCTCGTCCGTGTCGAGGACCAGGTCCCGATGACGGCCACGGTGCGGGCCGAGAGTGCAGCGGAGTGTCGGATCGATGAGGTCGAGAGCCTCCTGTTCCTCTTCGGTGATCTGCACGGTGGCGAGAGCCAGAGACAGTGGCAGCGCGCTGGTCGCGCCGCAGACCTGCCGCTCCCCGCCGGCAGCAAGAGCATCGATGCCACCCATGAGGTCTCCCGCGTCTTCGGTCGTCGATCGGCTCGGCCTGTCGGCCCGTGCCACGGGGGAATGACGAGGACCGGCCACCCCTGCACTACAGAGTGATCGAGGCAATGCGGAGAGTGAAGATCGCGAGGTTGGCACTACGCGAATGCGGGGGTGGTGGCGGTGCTACGGGGCGTAGGAGTTACGCGAGGGTGGCGCCGATGATTTTTGCGATCTTGCGGGAGCGGGACGTGGTGGCGTGGCCCGCACGTTGGGCGATGACGCCGGGCAGCGTCTGGTGGCGAACCCATTCCGGGTGCTCCGTGCAGACCGTGAGCAGTGTGTCCAGGCAGGTGTCGTATTGCCTGGTGTCGCACTGCGCGAGGGCGATGTCGAGCTGGAGTCGATTGCGCGCGGCCTGGTGGAGGGCCGAACTGTCGGGCAGCCCGGCCGCGAGTTGCAGGGCCCTCCCGGCCCTCCCGGTGGACACGGCGATGCCGATGGCCTGGGCGGTGACGGAAGCGGGGCCGAACGCGGTGCCGTTGACCATGACGTCACGCCCGAGCCGGGCGGCGACGGCCGAACCTTGGGAGAGCAGGTCTTCGGCGGCACCGGTGTTGCCCTGTCGGGCGGCGACGACGGCCGCGAAGGTGACGTGCCATCCATAGGTGGCGAGGAGCTGGGGGTCCCGGTCGCCGTAGGTCGGCTCGATGCTGTTGTAGGAGGTGGCTGCGCTGTGTTCGGCGTCGTCGAGCCGGGCATCGCGCAGGTAGATCCACGAGCGTCCGGAGGCCACGGAAGCCTCTCGCCTCGGGTCTCCGCCCTGGCGGGCCTGGTCGGCGGCGTGGCCGATGGCGGCGTACGCGAGGTCGCGGGCCCCGAGCTGGTTGGCGACGTAGGCGGAGAGGCGGTAGGCGTCGGCGAGGGCGCCGTGTGCGCTCATACGGCGGTCGTCCGGGGCGTCGGCGAGGGCCGTCGCGGCGTCCCTGACACACGACGTTGCGAACTGGCCGGCCACCCCGATGCGCCCAGCCCGGTAGGCGTCCCACCCCGCCACGAGGTCGGTGGCGAAATCGACGGGTTCCCTCTGGGTGCCGGTTCCGGCGGCGGTGTCGTGGACCGTGCGCGACAGCGCGCGAAGGGTGAGGCGGTCGTCCGCGAGCATCGCCCTCTTGGGGGCCTGCTGACCCACGACCACCGAGACGTCGGCGCCGAGGGCATGGGCGAGCCGCAGGAGGCTGGGGAGCGAGACCTGTCCCCGGTCCTGTTCGGCCTTGCGGATCGTGGCGACGGACAGGCCGGCGCTTTCGGCGAGTTCTTCCTGAGTGACGGCTCCGCGCAGCAGCTTGATCCGCTGGCCGGTGGTGTGCTCGTTCCACTTCATGGCGTCCCCTTCGTCTACTGCGACGGTACCGCCAGCCCTGCAACGGCCCCGGAACCGACGAAGTCCCCCGGGGCCGTCCCGCCCGCCACCGCCGAAGGGGTCGCGCTCAGCGCACGCTCCAGGCGCTGATCATGTCGAGGGGTATCCGGAAGGACTCGCCCAGTGCGGCGGGAAGGCTGCTGTTGCCGGAGATCAGCTGGCAGCCCTGGAGGTGGAGGAAGGCCGGCGGGTACTCGGGAGACTCCCCGGCCTCGCGGCCGAAGTCCTTGGCGAACCGCTCGTCGGGCAGACCCGTGTCGGCGAGCTGTTCGGCAAGGTGCGTCGCCCAGTGCCAATGGGCCGCGATCCGGCCCGTTATCACCACACCCTGCGCGACGACGGTGATGCGAGGACCTTCACCCTCCGCCTCCGTCCGGTTGATCAGATCGATGAGCAAGTCGTCTCGTGTGGTCATGCACCGAACTGTAGTGATCACGGAGATGCTCAGCGCCCGACGGCCGTCCGCGCCTGGTCGAAGGTGTGCGGGGTGCCCCGCTCCCACAGTTCCCCGGCATGGCCGGCGAAGCGGTCGTACATCCCCTCCTCTCCATGGCGGCGGAGGTGGAACATGGGCGAGTCATGACCGATCACGCGCGCGAGGTGAGGGGTGACCAGGGCATCCGAGTCGAAGAGGAAGACGCTCAGGCCGACGTGGTTGGCAGCGTCCTCCGGCGCGCTGGTCCGGATCTCCAAACCGTCCAGGGGAGCAAGCCGGTCGAGCTGCTCCAAGGACATGCGGATGCGGGTGGAGACGGTCAGTGCCGTCCCCTCGATCTCCTCTCGACGGCGGGTGGTCTCCCCGTTCGGATCGCCGAGCAGGAAACGGACGCGGCAGCCGCCCCGCACCTTCTTCCGGACGACTCCCGCGAAGTCGGGGATCATGGTCCAGAAGAAGTAATTCGTGTACCCAGCCAGCAGCATGTCGGATGTCGTGTCATCGACCAGCTTGGCCCACACCGTCGAGGGGCAGGCGGAGCGGTACGGATACGAGTGGACGAGCTCCCTGTCCTGCCCGACCTTCACGCGGCTGCTCACTGCTTCGGGCCAGATCATGCACTCCTCAACTCCCAACACCCGCGCCACATCCGCACGGATTCAAGGCCGTCCTGAAGGTCAGTCGACGTAAAGCCTCTGGGAGATTGCCCGCCTGATGCGGAGCTCAGCCCCAGACGGCCGCAGGACGCCGAGATGACAGGAGCGCGTAGCGATCTGACGCGCCCACCGGCC
>NZ_JBFBGN010000275.1:0-3124 GCF_040684675.1 Streptomyces sp. NPDC089915
GCCGGCCGGGCGGTGGCGGTCTAGGTGGTGGCCTGCTGCCCCGGGCGGGTGGGCGGTGCGGCCGCGGCGGCGGCCTCGTCCGCCCTCGCCCGGATGCGGGCGAGCAGGGCGACCGGCAGCCAGGGCCACCGCCCCGCCCCGCGACCCGCGGTCGCGGCGCGCACGGATGCCGCGACGGTCCCCAGGGCTGCCCGCCGGCCCGGATCCTTGGCCAGGCAGGCCCGGGCGAGAGCCCGTAACTCCGCGTTCCCGATCCCGTCGGTCATCGGATCGGCGGTGAGGGAACGGGCGACGACCGCCTCGTAGGTGCCCCTGCCGAACGGCGGTCGCCCGGAGGCCGCGTAGGTCAGCACGCCGCCCAGCGCGAACACGTCGGCCTGCCCGCTCACCTCCTCGCCGCGCACGGTCTCGGGTGCGCCGTAGCCGGCGCTGCCGATGAAGTGGCCGGTGGCGGTGAGCCGCGTGTCCGTGGGCGTGTGGGCGATGCCGAAGTCGATGAGCAGGGCGCCGTCGTCGGTCAGGAGCACGTTCGCCGGTTTGAGGTCACGGTGGACCAGCCCGGCGCCGTGCACCGTACTCAGCGCACTGACCAGGCAGTTCAGCATCCACCAGCAGGCGTCGGCGGGGAGGGCCCCGTACTCCTCGACCGCTTCGGCCAGGGACAGCGCGGGCACGTACCGGGTCGCCAGCCACGGCACGTCCCCCTCCCGCCCGGCGGCCTCGAAGGGAGGGATCCACCGGTCGGCCACCCGCATCACGGCGAGGGCCTCCCGGTCGAAGCGCCGGCGGAACTCGGGCTCGCGCGCCCGGCTCGCGTGGATCGCCTTCAGCGCCACGAGGTCACCGCCCGGGCCGCTCGCGAGGTAGACGGTGCCCATCCCCCCGGCCCCCAACCGCCTCAGCAGCCGGTACCGGTCCACGCGCACCGGGTCCTCCGACGTGAGCCCGTCCATCCGTCCCCCAGCTCCCCCGGCACAACGGCCGGGCCGTCGTGGCGAATCGAACGTCCGCAGCAGGCTAACGCGACCGGGCCGCGTCCACACCGGACGGGAGCAGCCCTTCTCGACCCCTCACCGATGGCCGCCCCGCCACCCCAACGGCGCCCGCCCGATGGCCTCATGGCGTGTTTGCCCCAGCCGGGTGCCGTTTGCTGCAAACATCTCCGTACGGTTCCGCGAGTGCTCAGGAGGAGCGATGTCCGTGATCTTGACGTTGGAGGCCGCCGGTGACGCGGCGGCGTTGGAGCGGTACGCCCAGAACAACGCGGAGAAGTTCCAGGGTGTCCTCGAAGCGGCGAAGCGCCACGGCCTCATCGCGCACCGCTTCTACGGCTCCGAGGACGGCAGCCGTGTGATGGTGCTGGACGAGTGGCCCGACCGGCAGAGCTTCGAGTCGTTCTTCCAGGAGCAGGGCGCCGAGATCCGGCCGATGTTCGAAGCCGCGGGCGTGACGACGCAGATCGAACCGAAGTTCTGGCGGGACCTGTCCACGCAGGACGCCTACGGCTGGGGCGCCTGAGCGGGCCGAACCCCATCGGGCCTGCCGACCCCCCTCTGAATCCACGTATACCGGTGCCGGTCGTTTGTCGGTGGTCTGCCGGTGCTGTCGGCGCGTTGTCGGTGGGGGCTGGGACTCTTGAGAAGTCCCGCCGGACAGCCGTCCGGCCGGGAGTTCGATGAGGGGATCTCTCGTGCATGACGTGGTGATCGTGGGAGCCGGTCCGGTAGGTCTGGCCCTGGCCTGCGAGCTTGGCCTCGCGGGTTGTTCCGTATTGGTGCTCGAAAGGGAGTCGGCGCTCGGCTCCCCGTTACGGTCGGCCCCGCTCGGGCGGCGCGGGCTGTTCTCCACGTCGGTGGAGGCGTTCTACCGGCGCGGACTGCTGGAACAGCTGCTGACGGCGTCCGGCCCTCAGGTGGGGTTCGGTGAGGCCCCCGACGAGGAGGACGTGCCGACGCGCCCCCGGTTCGGCGGGCACTTCGCCGGCATGATGCTCGACAGGGACCGGATCGACCTCGGCGCCCTCCCCTTCCGGCTTTCCGGCCCGGCGCCCGAAGCCGTGCTGTCGGACCTCGAAGCGGTCGAGAGCGTGCTGTCCGAGCGGGCGGCCAAGCTCGGCGTGGAGATCAGGCGCGGCGTTCCGGTGTCGGCCGTCGTCCAGCACGACGAGAGCGTGGTCGCACAGGCCGGCACCGATACCTACGAGGCGCGCTGGCTGGTCGGCTGCGACGGCGGCCGCAGTACGGTGCGCAGGCTCGCGGGCTTCGAGTTCGTCGGCACGCAGCCGCAGTTCACCGGCTACACCATGCAGGCCACCGTCGGCGGCCCCGACAGCCTGCGCCCCGGCTTCAACCTGACGCCGACGGGCATGTACCTCAGGATGCCCGCCGAGGGGCACATGGCCGTGGCGGACTTCGACGGCGGCGCGTTCGACCGTTCGCAGCCGCCGACCCGCGAGCACCTCCAGGCGGTTCTGCGCCGGGTGTCGGGCCTCGACGTGACGATCGAAGAGGTCCACCTCGTCTCGACCTTCACCGACCGGGCGATGCAGACGACGGCGTACCGGCGGGGGCGGGTCCTGCTCGCGGGCGACGCCGCCCACATCCACTCGCCCCTCGGCGGCCAGGGGCTGAACACGGGCATGGGCGACGCCGTGAACCTGGGCTGGAAGCTCGCGGCGACCGTGCGCGGGCACGCGCCGGACGGGCTGCTCGACACCTACACCGACGAGCGCCATCCGATCGGCGCGGCGGTGCTCGACTGGTCGCGCGCCCAGGTGGCGACCATGCGGCCGGAACCGTACGCCCAGGCGATCCAGGCGGTGGTCCGCGATCTCATAGGCACCGGTGACGGCGCGACCTACGTGTTCGGGAGGCTGTCCGGAGCGTGGACCCGCTACGACCTCGGCAGCGGGCATCCGCTGGTGGGCCGCAGTGCCCCCGACTTCCTCTTCGAGGACGGCACCCGCCTCGGCGACCTCATGGCGGACGGACGGGGCGTCCTGCTCGAATTCGGCACCGACCGACGCCTGGAGGCCTCGGTGAGCGGCTGGGCGGACCGGATACGGTACGCGGCCGGGACGGTGACGAACGACCTCGGCTCGGGCGCGGTGCTGGTCCGTCCCGAC
>NZ_JBFBGN010000276.1:0-3114 GCF_040684675.1 Streptomyces sp. NPDC089915
GGCTATGCCCGTGGCGCACCGGGCCTCGGCCGCCGCCGGGAGCGCTTCCGGTACGCCGCTCGCCGCCCCGGGATCCGTGCCTGCCGTGCAGCGGGCCGAGGCGCCCGGTGCGGGCAGTCCGTCCGCGTCCGCGGAGGCAGCAGCTCCGGGCTCGCCCTCGCCGTCGGTGGCCGCGCCCCGCCCTCCGTCGAACGGTCCGGCCGTCAGGCGTACGGGGCTCGGCGCACCGGTGCGCCGGCCCGCGGGTACGGTGCCCCCGGACGGGCCCGGCGGGCAGCGGCCGTCGGCCTCCGGGACGGTGCCGGGGGCCCGGGAGACGAGCCGGGACCGATCCGGTGCGGCCTCCCCTTCGGTGACCGCCTCCGGCCCCGCACGGGCGGCCGCGCCCGCTTCCCCGGGCACGACTCCCCTGCCCGACAAGCCCGTTCAGCGAGCCGTACCCGCGCCCGGCACGACACCGCGAGCGGCCCGGCCCGCCACGAACCCCGACGGCGGCGCCCCCCGGGCGGCCGCCCCCTCGGCGACGCCCCGACCGGCATCCCGTCCCACGCCGCCGTCCGAGGCGCCCGTCCAGCGTGCCGTGGCACCGATCCTGCCGGGGCCGGCCTCGTCCGGCGGGCCCGTTCCCCCCTCCCTCCGGCGGGAGCAACACGCTCCGGCCACCGGAGCCGATCTTCCGACCACCCGCCCGGGGCACCCCCGGGCCACCGCGACGTCGGACGCAGCCGTTCGCCCGACCACCCCATCGGGCCACCCCCAGGCCACCGCGACGTCGGACGCAGCCGTGACGTCCGACGGGCCTCGCCCCGCCCGAACCCCGGCTGCCGCCGCGCCACATCGGCCGGGCCTCCCGGACACCCACCCGGGACAACCCCGATCCGCGCAGACCCCCTCTGCCCCGAGGCCCGAAGGCACCGGGCTCCCGACAACCCGTCCGGGGCCGCCCCACGCCTCCCCGGCCCCCAACACCCCACAAGGCGCCGACCACCCCGCGCAGCTCTCCCAGAAGTCCGACGGAACCGGGCTCCCGACGCCACGTCCGAAGCAGCCCCGCGCTTCCGCGGCCCCCCATCCCACCGCACCGCACGGCCCCGGCCTCCCGGCCGACCACCCCGTGCAGCTCCGAGCCGCCCAGCCGTCCGGCACCACGGCGTCCGAAGGAACCGGGCTCCCGACGGCCCGTCCGGTGCGGCCGCACACTTCCGCGACCCCCGCACCGCGCGGAGGGGACCTTCCGGCCAACAACCCGGGACAGCCCCGGGTCACCCAGTCCCCCGCTGCCCCGACGCCCGCAGGCCCCGGGCTCCCGGCCACCCGCCTCGGCCAGCCGCACGGCGCCGCCTCGGCCCCCGTCGCCCGGATGTCAGACGGCCCCGAATCCCCGACCACCCACCTGGGTCAGTCCCACACCACCCCGACGCCCGCAGACCCCGCGTCCCCGACCACCCGCCCGAGCCGACCCCAGGCCTCCCCGGCCCCCGCACCCAACAGTGCGGGGCTCCCGACCACCCACCTGAGCCCGCCCCACGCCACCCCGACGCCCGCAGGCCCCCGGACCCCGGCCGCCCGCCTCGGCGAGCCTCACGCGGCCCGGGCCCTGGGTGCCGCCGCACCACACGGACCGGGCCTCCCGATCACCCACACCGGACGGGCTCAGGCCCCCGCAGCCACATCGCGCGGAGCCGTCGGCCCGGCCACCCGCCCAGGTCAGCCGCCAGCCGCTCAGGGCCCCGCCGCCACTCCCGACGGAGCCGGTTCCGCGTCCACCCGTCCGACGCCGCCTCAAGCCGCCTCCGCATCGGACGGTTCCGGCCACCCGGCCACCCGCCCGGGGAGGGCTCCGGCGCGACCGCCCAGTGCGGGGCCATCCGGGCGCAGTCGCCCAGCAGCCGGGCGAAGCCGGGGCGGGAGTCGGAGGTGTACTCGGTGTAACCGAAACCATCGGTATAGGTCATGGAGGCACGGTAGACACGCCGAGTCGGGCGAAGGAAGTCCTACTACGGGGTAGTTTCAGCCGGTCGGCCGCAGGCCGGGGACCGGGTAGTTTTGACTGTCACCCGCCGTCATCCGCAGGAGCATCCACGCCGTGCGCATCGCAGTCACCGGCTCCATCGCCACCGACCACCTCATGACCTTCCCGGGCCGCTTCGCCGACCAGTTCGTCGCCGACCAGCTCCACACGGTCTCCCTCTCCTTCCTCGTCGACAACCTCGACGTGCGGCGGGGCGGCGTCGGCCCGAACATCTGCTTCGGCATGGGGCAGCTCGGCAGCCGCCCGATCCTGGTCGGCGCCGCCGGCTCGGACTTCGACGAGTACCGCGCCTGGCTCGACCGGCACGGCGTGGACACGGACTCGGTGCGGATCTCCGAGGTGCTGCACACCGCGCGCTTCGTCTGCACCACGGACGCCGACCACAACCAGATCGGCTCCTTCTACACGGGCGCGATGAGCGAGGCCCGGCAGATCGAGCTCAAGGCCGTCGCCGACCGGGTGGGCGGGCTGGACCTGGTCCTCATCGGTGCCGACGACCCCGAGGCGATGCTCCGCCACACGGAGGAGTGCCGCACGCGCGGGATCCCCTTCGCGGCGGACTTCTCGCAGCAGATCGCCCGGATGGACGGCGAGAACATCCGCACCCTGATGGAGGGCGCGACGTACCTCTTCTCGAACGAGTACGAGAAGGGCCTCATCGAGTCGAAGTCCGGCTGGACGGACGAGGAGATCCTCGCCAAGGTCGGCACCCGGGTCACCACGCTCGGCGCGAAGGGCGTCCGGATCGAGCGGGTCGGGCACGAGCCGATCCTCGTCGGCTGCCCGGAGGAGACGGCGAAGGTCGACCCGACCGGCGTCGGCGACGCGTTCCGCGCCGGGTTCCTGACCGGGCTCGGCTGGGGCGTCGGCCTGGAGCGGGCCGCGCAGGTGGGCTGCATGCTGGCCACCCTGGTCATCGAGACCCTGGGCACCCAGGAGTACACCCTGGCGCGGGCGCACTTCATGGAGCGCTTCACGAAGGCCTACGGCGACACCGCCGCCGCCGAGGTCCGCGCCCACCTGGAGGCGTAGCCCCGCCCCCGGACCGGGGGCTCCGCCCCCGGACCCCCGCGCCTCAAACG
>NZ_JBFBGN010000277.1:0-3067 GCF_040684675.1 Streptomyces sp. NPDC089915
CCGCTACCCCCGGTACCCGGGACGGCTCAGGCCACTGCGGCCGTGGTCGGCAGCTGCGGGCGGGGGCCCTGGGTCCACGCCACCCGGAGGGACGAGGCCGATATCCGCCAGCCCTCGGACGTCTTGACCAGTTCGTTGTCGGCGTGGCCGGCCGAGATGAAGACGCTGCCCGAGCCGTCGGCCAGGACGTGGGTGCTCAACTGGGCGCCCTTGGCCGTGGCCCGGTCGCCGTCGATCTCGATGACGGCGTTGCCGCCCAGGTGTACGGTCCGTTCGAACAGCGCCATGGTCCGTCGGATGTCCGCCAGCAGGGCGTCGCGGCCGTGGACGGTACCGACGGGCATCTCCGCGGTGACGTCTTCGGTGTGGAAGGCCCGGGCCCACTCTTCGTCGAAGACGCCTACGTCCAGGGAGCGCAGGTAGCGGTCCATCAGGTCGGTGATCTCGGCGCGGTCGGTCAGGGCCTGCAGCTGCTGCTGGATCTGTTCGGTGTTCATGGAAGAAGACTCCTTCCTCAAGCACACTTGAGGTCAAGATCTTTTTCTGCGAGCACGACGTGGTCCGCGACGGCCGCGCCGAGCCGACGCAGTAGCCGGCCGGAGCGCAACGGCCCGGCCCGCCCTGCGAGGTGCGCACCGCCCCGGCTCTTGAGCGCCCTGACGTGGGCGTTAGCCTCGGCGGATGATTCCTGAGCCCGCATCCAAGATCATCACGAGTCACCGCGACGGGCGGATCCACGCCTATGTCGTGGGCGCCGGCGTCCACGGGACGCTGGTGCCCGCAGCGGTGTTCCAGCCGCGGGACGGCGACGAGGCCGTCGCGTCGGTGGTCCGGCTGGATCTGGAGCGGGTCGTGTACACGACGCTGAACGGGGTCGTCTGCCTCACGCGTGCGGGCGAACTCCTGTGGGCCTCGGACTTCGAGCCGCACTCTGACGTACGCCATGGCCACCGGCCCGGCTGTGCGCTTTCCCTGGACGGCCGGACGGTGTGGGTCTACCGCCCGGACGCGATGGCCGGGCGCGGGACCGGTGACCACTGGGTCGTGTACGACGCCGACAGCGGTGCGGTTCTTGCCCGCCGGGAGCTGGAGACGGTCGGGCACGGCGCCTTCCACCACGTGCATCCCGTGGACGGCAGCGTCTACCTCGACGTCGGTGAGGGCCAGGACGGCTCCGTCATCGTCCGGGGTACGGCAGGGGCGGACGGCGAGCCGGAGTTCGTGGCGTACCCGTGGTCGGACCGCTGCCTGATCGACCTGCCGCCGTCAGGACGGCAGTTCATGACCGTCGACCACGAGCAGGCGGACGTCGCCTTCCACGACCACCCCAGCGGGGAGGTGCTCTTCGCTCTCCCCGTCGAAGCCTTCGGGTACGACCCTGAGGAGTGCTTCGTGGAATGGGGCGGCGGCTACCTGACCGAGGACACGGCCGTCGTCACTCTGGGCGGCCAGGACCAGGAAGGGGAAGAGTGGTTCCGCTACCACCTGGTCGACGTGCGCACGGGTACACCCGGCGGCGAGTTCACCGGCGAGGTGAACCATCCGTACGAGCTGGTGCTGCTGGGGGACGGCACATGGCTCACCGGTGCGCTCGGCGACCATCCCGTCCGTTGGCCCCGGGCTTGAGCGCGCGACTTGGCCGTACGGGCCAGGTTGCGGGCGGTCCTCGCAGCAGGCCTGCGCTGCCTCACGAGGTGGTGGTCGAGGTGCTGGAACGGGCTCTGCGCGACCGCTCGGCGGAGGGCGAGGCGGCGGGCGTCCTCGTCGGGACCGCGTTGAACGACGACGACGCGGAGTTCATCGAGCACTGGTGCGTGCAGGTCGGAACGCGGGCCGTGTCGGGCAGTCCGCTGCTCGGGCTGGCCGGTCTGTGCCTGGGACACACCGCTCGCCGCTTCGGCCGCCTGAGCGATGAGGCCCTCGCGCTGGTGCGGTCGCTGGCAGCGCGGGCCGAGGCCGACCCGTCGGACGTGGACGGTCGGGCCGGCGACGGCTATGACGACGCCCGGAGCTTCCTGCACCTGTGGTGAAGGTGCTGAACCTGCCGATGCCGGTGTCGTGATGCGCGGGCGGTCGGAGCGGTGGAGGCCGCTGCCGGTGACGGCGTACGGGTGGGTGGCCGTGTCCGGGCCTTCTCCGTCCGGCTGCCCGGCACGGGTCGGTGCATTCAGCTGCTGAGGTCGAACACGCACCACGCGGTGAACGGCTGGGTCTGGACGTAGATCCTGCTTCCCCGGCCGACGATGCGGCGGCGGCCGGGGAGGCGGCCGTCGGGCAGGGTGAGCAGGCCGACGGCCGTCGGCTCGACGGAGGTTTCGGTCAGCTCTCCGTGGGTGAGCCGGTCCACTTCCTCGCCGTAGCCTCCGTAGAAGGCGACCCGCTCGCCGTGGACGGCCACCGCCTTGGCGCCCCGGACACGGTTCGTCCACACCTTCACCGGCCGGTCGGGGCGTATCTCGACGAGCGGGAAGTCCGTGTACGTGCACGCCCAGGCGGTGGTGCCCGACACGTTCAGGGCGTAGCAGTCGAAGAGGCCGGGGATGCTCGCGCCGTCCGACGCCCAGTAGATGTGGCCGGTGGTGCTCCAGCGGCGGATTCCGGCCGGGTTCTCGTCGAAGTGCCCGACCCAGACGTGGCCGGCCTCGTCCACGAGCAGGTGCTCCACGGCGTCCCCGACGGAGAAGGACGAGGTCTCGCGGCCGAGCGCGTCGAAGACCTGGACCTGGTCCGCGTCCTCGTACCGGCGGGCGCGGGACGCCGCGAGGACGAACCCACCGTCGGGCAGGCGGTCCAGGCGCGGCCATCGGGCCCGCACCGCGCTCAGCTCGGTGAGTTCGACGTGGCCGCCCGGATGGACGGAGACGACCAGCGCGTCGAAGGGCAGGACATCGCCACCGGGTTGCGGAGCCTCGTCGCCGAGCAGCCAGTGGGCGACGCCGAAGACGTCGACGGTACTGGTCAGGACATGGCGATCGTGGTGCGCTCGGGGGAGGTGGGCGTAGGGAACGAGGGCGGACTTCTGCACGGGCGGGCTCTCCTGCGAGGGCGGACACGGCGTTCGGCCGCT
>NZ_JBFBGN010000278.1:0-3035 GCF_040684675.1 Streptomyces sp. NPDC089915
TCCCGGAGGGAGCGCGGCCGTCCACGGTGACCGTGTCGCACGACGCCGCCGGGCGCTGGTTCGTGTCGGTGCTGTGCCAGGATCCGGCCGTGGAGACGGCCGACAGGGCGTCCTGGGTGTAGAGGGAGACGGGACCCACCCGTACGCCCTCCTCGGCGCGGCCGAGGATCCGGAAGTGCCCGGGTCCGGTGCCGGTCCACTCGGCCCGGTCGCCCGCGGGGTAGCGGATGATCGGCATGAGGCGGCGGAAGAGGCTGGTGACCACGACCCGGCCGGGGCGGCCCGGTTCGGCGATCGGCTCGTCGGTGGAGTCGTCGAGGATCTCGACGACCGAGTGCGGGGCGAAGGCGCGGTGCACCCGTGCGTCGGGGCCGGGTACGGGGCGGCCGAGCAGGCCCGCGTCCACGCTGGCGTACCCGACGGAACGGGCCTCGGCGCGGGGGAACGCCCTGGCCAGTAGGCGGCGCTGGTCGTCGAAGAGGGCCTCGCCGCCGAAGAGGAGCAGTTCCACCGCGTCGAGCCGGTCGCCGGCGGCCAGGACCTGCTCGGCGAGCCGGCACAGGGTGGTCGGCGTTCCGGCCAGGACCTGGGCGGAGAGGTCGCGCAGCGTGGGGATCGTCGACTCCAGCGGCGCGCCGCCGCCGATGGGCAGGCGGACGTTGTCCACGGGTGCGTGGGCGAGGGAGTCGAGGACGAAGAGGAAGCTGGCGTACAGCTCGCCGGCGTAGAAGAGGTCGGCGACGCGGTGCCCCGGGCGCAGACCGGTGTCGACGAGCCCCTGGCCGAAGGCGGTGACGAAGGTGCGCCACTCGTCACGGGTGTAGACGGAGAACTTGGGGGACCCGGTGGTGCCGCCGGTCTTGTAGACCGTGGCCTCGCTGAGCGGGCCGGTCAGGACGCGGCCGTCGTGCGGGGTGTTGGCCGCCCAGAAGGCCTGCTGGTCGACCACCGGCAGGTCGGTGAGGCGGTCGGCGTGCGGCGGCAGGGAGGCGTAGAGCTCCTGGTAGAAGGGCGAGTTGTGCCGGGCGAAACGTATGAGGTCCGGGAGTTGCTGGGCGGACATGGGCCTTTGCCTAGGTGACGGAACGGAAGGGGCGCCGCGGCGGCGGCGGGAGCGGGGGCATCGGGTGCCTCGGGCCGCTCCTTGGACGCGCCAGGACTTGACGCTCAGTCACGATGATGAAACATCGATCCCCCAGTCGCCAAATTGGGCAAGAATTTCCGGCCAGTTGGGCAAAACTCGTAAGAATTTCAAGTACCGGGCCCTCGATCACGGGTCGAGGTCGCCGTGTGATGATGTGCGTCCAGTGAGGGAGGCGAGGGTGCTGAGAAGGAGCGCGCGGTGGGCCGCGGGCGTGATGGCCGCGGCCTGTCTGGTGCTGCTCCTGGGCCCCGGCAGCACACCGGGCGCCCGGCCGCTGCCGCCCGCCGCGGCGAGGGAGGCCGTACCGGACCGGGTCGCCACGTGGAACATCTGCAACCCCTGCGGCGGCAGCGAGCGCAACTTCGGCCGGGCGAAGGAGATCGCCGCGGTCGCGCCGCAGGTCATCGGCCTTCAGGAGGCGTGCGTACGGGACGTGGAGGAGATCCGTACCTACCTGGAGGAGGTCTACGGGCTGGTCTACCGGGTCGCGTACGGGTCGGTCCTGCGGAACTGGAACCGCTGCGGGGGCCTGCCGTGGAGCCCGGGCGGCTTCGGCCAGGCCATCCTCTCGGCGGCGCCGATGACCGACCGGGTGAGCGTCGGGTACCCCGACGGCGGCTCCGAGAACCGCGGCTACCTCGCCGTCACCACGCTGGTGGGCGGCCGGCCCGTCCGCGTCTTCGACACCCACCTCGCCGAGCGCCGGCAGCCGCAGGTACGGGCGGGCCAGGTGCGGGTGCTCGCCCCGGAAGTCGCCCGCCACGACCGGGCGATCGTCCTCGGCGACTTCAACGCCGTACCGGAGTGGCCCGAACTCGCCCCGATGTGGCCCCTGGCCCAGGACGCCGACCCCGCCTGCCGCCCCGCCCCGACGGACGACACCTGCACCCCGACGACCGACTGGAACCTCAAGTTCGACTACGTCTTCCTACGCGGCCTCACCCCCCACGCCCACGACATCCGCCCCAGCCCCTACTCGGACCACCACCTGCTCTCCACCGACCTGAACCGGAACTGAGGGCCCCGGCCGGTCCGGCGGAAGTAAGGCGAGCCGGGCCGCTCCAGGTCCGTCTACTCCGCCCGCACCACGCGGGGACGGGCGTCATCGCCGGCCGCGTCCAGGCCCGCGAGGAGGCGCAGGCCGTCCTCCGACGGGCTGCCGGGAGCCGCGGACAGCACCAGGAGCTCGATGCCCGACGCGTCCGGCAGTACGAAGTTCTCGTGGTGCAGTTCCAGCAGCCCGACCAGGGGGTGCCGGTACGCCTTGAGCCCATGGCCGCGCGCCCGTACGTCCGCACGGGCCCAGAGGCGCCGGAAGCGTTCGCTGCCCATCGACAACTCGCCGATGAGCGAGGCCAGACGGGGGTCCTCCGGGTACTTGCCGGCGGCCAGCCGCAGCAGCCCGACCACGTCGAGGGTGCAGTTCTCCCAGTCCGCGTACAGGCCGTGCCCGGACTCCTCCAGGAACAGGTGCCGGGCGATGTTCAGGCCCGGGATCGGGCGGCCGTACAGGAGCCCGGCGAGGCGGTTCGCGGCGAGCACGTCCAGCCGGTGGTCCATGAGCAGCGCCGGCGCGCCGTTCACCAGGTCGAGCACGCGCAGCAGTTCCGGCCGGATCCGGCCGCCCGGCGCCTTCGCGCGGCGGCGGCGCTGGCGGGCCAGCCGGTGCAGGTGTCCGCGTTCGGTCTCGTCGAGGCCGAGGACGCGGGCCAGCGCGTCGAGGACCTGCTCCGAGGGCTGGGTCGCACGGCCCTGCTCCAGGCGCACGTAGTAGTCGACGCTGACGCCCGACAGGTGCGCGGTCTCCGGCCTGATCGCCCTGGCCGTCGGCGCGGGCATCTTCTTCTCGCAGCTGCGCGTCGGCGGCGCCAACGGCCGCTACATCTGGCCC
>NZ_JBFBGN010000279.1:0-2968 GCF_040684675.1 Streptomyces sp. NPDC089915
TGCGGGAGGAACTGCTGGGCCGGGGCGCCGAGGTGGCCCTGCTGCCCGTCGGCGCGGACGCGGACCCGGCGGTGCTCGCGGAGGCGCTCGGGGCGTCCGCGCGGCCCGAGGGGGTGCTGTCCCTGCTGGGCCTGGCGTCCGGGAGCCATCCGGAGCACCCGGAGGTGCCGGCCGCGCTGGCGGGCACCCTGGCCCTGGTGCGGGCGCTCGGCCTGGCCGGGACGCGGGCCCCGCTGTGGGTGGTGACCCGGTCGGCGGTGGTCACCGGCGGCGGGGATCCGGCGCCGGTGCCGGAGCAGGCCCAGCTGTGGGGGTTCGGCGCGGTCGCCGGGCTGGAGCACCCGGACCGCTGGGGCGGGCTGGTCGACCTGCCGGAGGAGCTCGACGGGCCGGCGCTGCGCCGGCTGAGCGGCGTCCTGGCCGCCGGGGAGGGTGAGGACCAGCTAGCGGTCCGGGCCGCGGGCGTCCTCGGCCGGCGCCTGGTCCGGACGACGGGTGCCCCCGCCGAAGGGTGGAGGCCGCGCGGAACGGTCCTGGTCACGGGCGGCACCGGGGCGCTCGGCGCCCGCTTCGCCCGCTGGCTCGCCGCGAACGGCGCCGCCCGGCTGCTGCTGACGAGCCGCCGGGGCCCCGAGGCCCCAGGGGCGGCCGAACTCCGCGCCGAACTGGAGGCGCTGGGCGTCCCCACCACCGTCGCGGCCTGCGACACCGCCGACCGGGCGGCCCTGGAGGCCCTCCTGGCGGGCGTCCCGGCCGACGAGCCCCTCACGGCCGTCCTGCACACCGCCGGCACCCTCGGGGACGCGGTCATCGAGTCGCTGACCCCGGCCGGACTGGCGCGGGTGCTGCGGCCGAAGGCGACGGCCGCGTTCCACCTGCACGAGCTGACGAAGGACCTGGAGCTGGACGCGTTCGTCCTGTTCTCCTCCGTCATGGGCGTCCTCGGCAACGGCGGGCAGGCCGCGTACGCGGCCGCCAACGCCTCCCTCGACGCCCTCGCCGGGCTGCGCCGCGCCCAGGGCCTGCCCGCCACCTCGGTGGCCTGGGGCGTGTGGGGCGGCGGCGGTATGGCCGGCGCGGCCGAGGAGCACACCCGGCGGGCCGGGTTCCCGGGCATGCCCGCCGAGCAGGCGGTGCGCGCGCTGGCCCCGGCGGTCGCCGGGGAGCGGGCCGTACCGGTGGTCGCGGACATCGACTGGGAGGTGTTCACCCCCCGTTACGCGGCGACCCGGCCGAGCCCGCTGCTCGCCGAGATCGCGGAGGCCCGTACGGCGCTGACCGCCGCCCGGACCGCCGCGGCGGACGACGGGCCGCGGCTGGCGTCGGGCCTGGCCGGGCTGACGGCCGCCGAACAGCACCGGGCCGTCCTGGAGCTGGTGCGCGCCGAGGCCGCCGTGGTCCTGGGGCACGCCTCGCCGGAGGCGATCGGCGCCGGCCGGGCGTTCAAGGAGATCGGCTTCGACTCCCTGACGGTGGTCCAGATGCGCAACCGGCTCGCGGCCGCGACCGGTCTGCGGCTGCCCACCACGCTGCTGTTCGACAATCCGACGCCGAACGCCCTGGCCGCGTTCCTGCGCACCCTGCTGGCGGGCGGCGCCGAGGAGGCGCCCGCCGGGGCGGCCCCCGTGGTCGCCGCGGCCTCGCGGCACGACGACGACCCGATCGCGATCGTCGGCATCGGCTGCCGCTTCCCGGGCGGGGTGAGCACCCCGGAGGAGTTCTGGGAGCTGCTGGCGAACGAGCGGGACGCGGTGTCCGGGCTGCCCGAGGACCGCGGCTGGGACCTGGAGGGCCTGTACGACCCGGACCCGGAGGCGGCCGGCAAGAGCTACTCCCGCGAGGGCGGGTTCCTGTACGACGCCGCCGACTTCGACCCGGGGTTCTTCGGGATCTCGCCGCGCGAGGCGCAGGCGATGGACCCGCAGCAGCGGGTGCTGCTCCAGGTGTCGTACGAGGCGCTGGAGCGGGCGGGCATCGATCCGTCGACCCTGCACGGCAGCCCCACGGGCGTGTTCGCCGGCATGTGCTACCAGGACTACGGCTCCCGGCTGCACGAGGCGCCGGAGGGCTTCGAGGGCTACCTGGTGACGGGCAAGCACTCCAGTGTGGTGTCGGGCCGGATCAGCTACGTGCTGGGGCTGGAGGGCCCCTCGTACACCGTGGACACGGCCTGCTCGTCCTCGCTGGTCACGGTGCACATGGCGGCGCAGGCCCTGCGGGACGGGGAGTGCCGGCTGGCGCTGGCGGGCGGTGTCACGGTGATGGCCGCGCCGGGCATGTTCATCGAGTTCAGCCGGCAGCGCGGGCTCGCGCCCGACAGCCGCTGCAAGCCGTTCTCCGACGCTGCCGACGGCATCGGCTGGGGCGAGGGCGCCGGCATGGTGGTCCTGGAGCGGCTCTCCGACGCGGAGGCCAACGGGCACCGGGTGCTGGCCGTGATCCGGGGCTCGGCGGTGAACCAGGACGGGGCGAGCAACGGGCTCGCGGCCCCCAGCGGTCCGGCGCAGCAGCGGGTGATCCGCCAGGCCCTCGCCAACGCGGGGCTGGACGCCTCGGACGTTGACATGGTGGAGGCGCACGGTACGGGCACCCGGCTGGGCGACCCGATCGAGGCGCAGGCGTTGCTGGCCACGTACGGGCAGGGCCGCGACGCGGACCACCCGCTGTGGGTGGGCTCGCTGAAGTCGAACATCGCGCACCCGCAGGCCGCGGCCGGCGTGGCCGGGGTGATCAAGACGGTGCTGGCGATGGAGCACGGGCTGCTGCCCGCGATCCTGCACCACGACGCGCCCTCCTCCCACGTGGACTGGTCCTCGGGGGCGGTGCGCCCGCTGGCGCGGACCATCGCGTGGCCGGAGGGCGAGGGCCCGCGCCGGGCCGGGGTGTCGGCCTTCGGGATCAGCGGCACCAACGCGCACGCCGTCCTGGAGCAGTACGTACCCGCCGCGGCTCCGGCGGCCGCGGCGGG
>NZ_JBFBGN010000280.1:0-2907 GCF_040684675.1 Streptomyces sp. NPDC089915
CCGCCGTCGCAGAGTTCGAGCACCAGGCAGCAGGGCTCCCCCTGCGGGTCGGGGGCTCCGCCGGCGCCGTCCGGTCCGGAGCGCTCGATCCCGATAGGGGAAGCGGGTTCCGTTACCCTCCGCATGACCTGGCGGTACGACCGCACCGACGAACCGAACGAGGACCAGAACCTTGAAGGTACTCATCGCAGGGGGCGCCGGCTTCATCGGCAGCACCATCGCCTCCGCCTGCACGGACCACGGCATCACCCCCGTCATCCTCGACAACCTCGCCACCGGCCGGCGCGAGTTCACCGAAGGCCGCGTCTTCTACGAGGGCGACATCAGCGACGGGCCCCTGATCGACCGGATCTTCAGCGAGCACCCCGACATCCGGACCGCCGTGGACTGCGCCGCCCTGATCGTCGTCCCCGACTCGGTCGCCAACCCGCTCGGCTACTACCGCGAGAACGTCTCGAAGGGCATCCAGTTCCTCGAACACCTCGTCCGCAACGACTGCCGGAACCTGCTGTTCAGCAGCTCGGCCTCCATCTACCGGGCCGACCCCTCCGACTTCTCCGTCGACGAGGAGTCACCCCTCGAAACGCTCAGCCCGTACGCCCGCACCAAGGCCACGTTCGAGACGATCCTGCGCGACATCGCCGCGGCCGGAACCCTCAACGTCATCTCGCTGCGCTACTTCAACCCGATCGGCGCCGACCCCGAGCTCCGCACCGGCCTCCAGATCCGCACCCCCACGCACGCCCTCGGCAAGATGATCGACGTGCACCACGCGGGCGAGCCGTTCACCATCACCGGCACCGACTACCCCACCCACGACGGCACCGGCATCCGCGACTACGTCCACGTCTGGGACCTGGCCGCCGCCCACGTCAGGGCCGTCGAACGGTTCGACGCCGTCACGCGGACCGCCCCCTACCACGTCATCAACCTGGGCACGGGCCGCGGGACGACCGTCCGCGAGCTCGTCACCGCCTTCGAAGCAGTCACCGGCTCCCCGCTGGCAGCCGTCGAGGCCGACCGCAGGCCCGGCGACACGGCGGGTGCCTACGCCCGCGTCGACCTCGCCCACGAGCTGCTCGGCTGGAAGGCGGAACACTCCGTCGAGGACGGGATCCGGGACTCCCTGCGCTGGTACGCCGCACGCGACACCGTGATCGGCGCAGCCGAGTAGCCCGTCCCGGCTCAAGACGGCTCCCGGCGCGCGGGTGTCGTGCCGTCGGGGTGCTCCGGCGGAAAAAGATGCGTGCGGCCGCCCCTCCGCCGGTTATCTTGCCTCGTCATGAACCGGCCGAGGAGGTCCCCAGCATGAGCAGCAGCACCCCGTCACCGTTGCCCGAGCGGATCGAGCTGTCGGGGGAGGGGCTCGTCCTGCGTGACTGGACGGAGGCGGACCTCGCCGCCATGCCGGCGCTGTTCGACCACCCGGACATCGCGTACTGGACGCCCATCGTCTCGCCCTTCGACGCCGAGGCGGCCCGCACCCGGCTGGTCCGGGATCGGGAACTGCGCCGCGAGGGGACGACCATCCTGCTCGCCATCACCGTCGACGGTGGCGCTCCGCTGGGCGAGATCATGCTGCGGCGGGCCCCCGAGGGCGCGGAGATCGGCTACGCGGTCGGTCCCGCGCACCGGGGGCGGGGGCTGGCGGCGCGGGCGGTGCGGGTGATGGCCGCGTACGCGTTCGAGGAGTGGGGCGTGGAGCAGGTGATCCTGGAACTGGAGGCGGAGAACGCCGCGAGCGCCGCCGTGGCCGGCAAGGCGGGCTTCACGCTGCTCGACGTCCCGCTGATCACCGGGGACGAGAAGGGACGCCCCTTCGTCCTGCAGACCTGGGGCCTGAACCGGCCCTGACCGTCGGCTCGGCTCGGCACGGCTCGGCTCGGCACGGCTCGGCACGGTCCGTCGGCCGGGGTCGCGGCCGCGCGCCACGTCCCCGCCGCGACGGTCCGACCCCGATCCGGGCCGCCTCAGTCTCAGCCTCACCTTCAGCCTCAGCCTCGGCTCAGTCGAAGCGGTGCTCGTCGGCGATGGCGATGAGCTGGACGTCCATCTCGTCCGCCTGCGCGCGCAGGATGCTCGCGACCGTGTGCATCGTGGCCTCGTCCAGCGGGGACGGGGCCGAATCGCCGTCCGCCGTCCAGGCGGATTCCCCGGAGCGTGCCTGTAGGTCGAACGTCCGCGCCATGTCCCGGAGCATCGCGGTGACGTCGCGCGCGGCCACGTAGAACTGTCCGTCGGCTCCGCGCCGTACGGGGGTCTCCGCGTCCGTGTGCCGCCAGACCATCTTCCTCACCCCACTGAGATCACGCCCCGCCAGGCGGTGCCTCTCTGCCCGGTCCCATCTTGCTCCCAACGGGTGCCGCCGGCGAAGGGATTCGGGGCATTCGGCGCGTCGGCACGCCGATGTCCACCCTTCCGTGCTCAACCCGTCCGGAGAGCCCGCCTCCGCACGGCGGCCCGTCACCCCGCCGTGCTCCCGACGAGGGCCCGCTCCCGTGCCGTCAGGGGCGGTCCGCTCAGCGGCGGGTACTGCGGGCCCCGTACGGCCCCCAGCAGAACGCGCGGCCGGACCAGGGTGGTCAGCGGGGCCTGGAGGGAGGTGACGTCCGAGAGGTCCTCCACCATGCTGAACCGTCCGCAGCTCGTCCTCACCAGCCGGTCCACATAGCGGGCCAGCACCCTGTCCCGCAGGCTCGGCCCGCCGCCCCGGACCTCCGGGTAGAACACGTCCTGCCCCATCGCCAGCTCCCAGGCCGCGTCGACCGGCTTCGCCATCGCCCGCTGTGCGCGCCGCGCGAGGCCCGGGGCCTCCACCCCGTGGGCCCCGGCCTCCCTCCGCAGGACCGCGGCCGTCTGCGCGGCGACCGACATGCCGTGCCCGTACAGGGCCAGTGCCCCCGCGAG
>NZ_JBFBGN010000281.1:0-2898 GCF_040684675.1 Streptomyces sp. NPDC089915
CCGGACCGGACGGCGACGACCGCTGGCTCCTGCGGGCCGGCCTTCCCGTACGGAGGCCGGCAAGAGCGGCCCGCACCCGCCCACCGGGGCCGCCGGGGCCGCCGAGTCCGCCGGGGCCGCCGGAGCCGCCGAGTCCGCAGGGGCCTCCCTGCTGATCGCCGACGACGACGAGGTCACCCGCAGCGGCCTGCGCCTCCTGCTCGGGGCCCAGCCCGGGATCACCGTGGTCGGCGAGGCCGCCGACGGCGTCGAAGCGGTGGAACAGACCCGGCTGCTACGGCCGGACGTGGTCCTGATGGACGTACGCATGCCGCGCTGCAACGGCATCGAGGCCACCCGGCGGATCCTGGCCGAAGTACCGGACCCGCCCAAGGTCATGGTGATCACCACGTTCGAGAGCGACAGCCACGTCACCGCCGCCCTCGGCGCGGGAGCCAGCGGCTTCGTCCTCAAACGCTTCCCCGTGGCCCGGATCGCCCAGGCCGTACGCATCGTCGCGGCAGGGGAGGAGATCCTCTTCCCGGCGGACCTGCGCCGGATGGTCACCGCCCGCCCGCTGGACTCCGCGGACGCCCTGCCCGCCGCCGCGCTGACGCCCCGTGAGGAGGCCGTCCTGCGCCTGATGTCCACCGGCCGCTCGAACCCCGACATCGCCCACGCGCTCACCGTCAGCCTGGAGACCGTCAAGACCCACGTCGGAAACGTCCTGACCAAGCTCGGCGCCCAGAACCGCACCCACGCCGTGGTGATCGCCTACGAATCCGGCCTGGTCGTCCCGGGCCTGCCGGGCTGACTCCCAGCCGGCGATCACGCCGCGGGCGGGTCGGCCGTCGGAGCGGAACGCGCCGTGGACGCGCGGGTCCCCTTGGATCCGGACCAGCCCCACGCCGGTCTCGGGTCAGTGGGCCGGAAGGGTTCGGTAGGCGGCTGCCATGGGGGAGGAGCCGGTGGTGACGTAGTCGTGGATGCCGGCGAGGTAGTCGTCGCGGTCGACGAGGCCGTCGCCGTCGGTGTCGAGGTCGTCGAAGGCGCGGCCCGCGTCCGCCTCGGAGTTGCTGGACGCCACCCTCAGCCGGGTGAACTCCTCGCGGGTGAGCCGGCCGTCGCCGTCGTGGTCGGCGACGTCGAAGAGCGAGCCGAGGGCGGGCCGGCAGGACCGTTCGAACGCGTCGTGTCCGGCCCAGGTGCGGTACTCCTCGAACGTGACCCGCCCGTCGTGGTCGGCGTCCATGTCCGCGAAGACCTCCTCGTGCGCGGCGCGCGCCGTGCGCACCACGGGGTCGTCGGCGTCCCGGCCCATGGCCGCCGCCGCGCGGTCGACCCGCGCGAGGTACTCGGTGTGGGTGATGGCGCCGTCGCCGTCCCGGTCGAGCATGGCGAAGATGCGCTGCTTGGCCGTGTCGGTCATGGTGGCGGTGGCCTGCTCGGGCACGATCCTGTTCCTGTCTGCTGCGGGGCGCTTGCGCGGGATGACACCGCCAAGATCATCACGTCCGTGCGCCGGCCGGCCTCCGGCCCGCCGACGCTCACCCGAATCGCCCGCGCATCCCCTGAGTACGGGCTCTCTCTGGGACGGTTGTGGCTGAGGGGCGGGCCGGTCGTTCCGGCTGACATCTGGCATCGACGCCCCCGGGTACCACGCTCAACCGAGCCTGGATCCGGGCTTTGGGCGGGGGTGGGCGTGGGCAGGTTGTGTGGTGTCGCCGGTCGTCTGGAGGAGCTGGACAGTTGTCATGCCTCGTCCTGGGCCCGCGCCCGGGCCTGCGCCTGGGACGGGCCGACGGCACCCCGCGCATCCCGAACGACCTCACCCACCACACCGTCGCCACCCGCACCGGAGGCAACCCGTGACGCTCCGACACGATCCGGCCTCGGCCCAGCCGACTCCCGACCTCCTGTCCGCGGCCCGGCTCCTGCTGCCCGAGCTCACCGCCTGGCGCCGCGCCCTGCACCGCACCCCCGAAGTCGGGCTCGACCTCCCCCACACCCAGCAGACCGTCCTCGACGCCCTCGCCGGCCTGCCCCTGACGGTCACCACCGGGACCGGTCTCAGCTCCGTCACCGCCACCCTGGAGGGCACCCGCCCCGGCCGTACCATCGTGCTGCGCGCCGACATGGACGCCCTGCCCCTGACCGAGGACACCGGCCTCCCCTACGCCTCCGAACGGCCCGGCGGCATGCACGCCTGCGGCCACGACCTCCACACCGCCATGCTGCTCGGCGCCTGCCACCTCCTCGCCGACCGCGCGCACGAGTTGCCGGGGCGGGTGGTGTTCATGTTCCAGCCCGGTGAGGAGAGCTGTGGAGGCGCCGCCCACATGATCGACGAAGGCGTCCTCGACACCCCCGACCACCAGGGCGCCGACGCGGCGTTCGCCATGCACGTCACCACCCGCTTCGAGACGGGCACCGTCCACCTGCGCCCCGGCCCCGTCTACGCCGCCGCCGACCTGATCCACATCACGGTCACCGGCCGCGGCGGCCACGCCTCCGCCCCGCACCTGGCCCTCGACCCGGTCCCGGTGGCCTGCGAGATCGTCCTCGCCCTGCAGACGATGGTCACGCGCACCGTGAACGTCTTCGATCCCGCCGTGGTCACCATCGCCCGCATCGAGGCCGGCACCGCCACCAACATCATCCCCGCCACGGCCCGGCTCCACGGCACCTTCCGCACCCTGACCCCCGAAACCCGCAAGGCCGTACGCGCGAACATCGAACGCGTCGCCCGCCACGTCGCCGAAGCCCACGGCGCCCACGCCGAGGTCACGCTCACCGAGTCCTACCCGCCGGTGCACAACGACCCCGCCTTCACCGACCTCGCCCGCCGGGCCGCGGGGCGCCGGGGCGGGCCGCCGGGCCCGGCCCCCCAGCGCGGGGGGTGGAGGGGAGGGGGTCCAC
>NZ_JBFBGN010000282.1:0-2844 GCF_040684675.1 Streptomyces sp. NPDC089915
CGCCCGCCGACCAGTCCACGTGCGGGGTCGGCTCGTCCACGTGCAGCGTCCGGGGGAGCACCCCGTGCCGCAGGGCCTCCACCATCTTGATCACCCCGGCCACGCCGGCCGCGGCCTGCGCGTGCCCGATGTTCGACTTGAGGGAGCCCAGCCGCAGCGGCTCCCCGCCCTCACGGCCCCGCCCGTACGTGGCGAGCAGCGCCTGCGCCTCGATCGGGTCGCCGAGCCGCGTGCCGGTGCCGTGCGCCTCGACGGCGTCGACCTCGGCGGCGGTCAGCCCCGCGTCGGCCAGGGCGCGGCGGATGACCCGCTGCTGGGAGGGGCCGTTGGGGGCGGTCAGCCCGTTGCTCGCGCCGTCCTGGTTGACCGCGCTGCCCCGGATCACGGCCAGCACCCGGTGCCCGTTGCGCCGGGCGTCCGACAGCCGCTCCAGCACCACCAGGCCGACGCCCTCGGCCCAGCCGGTGCCGTCGGCGGCCGCCGCGAACGCCTTGCAGCGGCCGTCCGCCGACAGCCCGCGCTGCCGGCTGAACTCCACGAACATGCCCGGCGTGGACAGCACCGTCGCCCCGCCGGCGAGGGCCATCGACACCTCGCCGCGCCGTACCGCCTGCGCCGCGAGGTGCAGTGCGACCAGCGAGGAGGAGCAGGCGGTGTCGACGGTGAGGGCCGCGCCCTCGAAGCCGTACGTGTAGGAGATGCGGCCCGAGGCGACGCTGGGCGTGCCGCCGGTCAGGGCGTAGCCCTCGGAGCCGTCCGACACCTCGTGCAGCCGCGACCCGTACTCCTGCGCCGTCGCGCCGACGTACACGCCGGTGTCGGTGCCGCGCAGGGTGGACACGTCGATCCCGGCGCGCTCCAGGGCCTCCCACGAGACCTCCAGCAGCAGCCGCTGCTGGGGCTCCATCGCGGCGGCCTCGCGGGGGGAGATGCCGAAGGCGGCGGCGTCGAAGCGGGTGGCGTCGTAGAGGAAGCCGCCCGAACGGGTGTACGTGGTACCGGGGTTCGCCGGGTCCTCGTCGTAGAGGCCCTCCAGGTCCCAGCCCCGGTCGGCGGGGAAGCCGGAGACGGCGTCGGTGCCCTCGGCGACCAGGTTCCACAGGTCCTCGGGGGAGTTGACCCCGCCGGGCAGGCGGCAGGCCATGCCGACGATCGCGACCGGCTCGTCGTCCTCCCCGGCGGCGGGCGCGGGGGAGTCCTCCTGCGGCGCGGCCCCGCCGAACAGCTCCTCGGCGAGGTGGCGGCCGACGGCGGCGGAGGTGGGGTGGTCGAAGAGCAGCGTCACGGGCAGGCCCAGACCGGTCGCGGACGCGAGGGAGCCGCGCAGCTCGACGGCGGTCAGGGAGTCCATCCCCAGCGACTTGAAGCTGTGCGCGGGGTCGATCTGCTGCGGCCCGGCGTACTCCAGCAGCGCGGCCGCGTGCGTACGGACCAGGTCGGTGAGCTCGCGCACCCGGTCGGCGGCGGCGAGCGGCGCCAGCCGGTCGCGCAGGGGGTGCGCGGGGGCGGCCGCGGCCTCGGGGGCTTCGGGGGCCCCGGTGACGACCGGCGCGGGGGCGGGAGTGCCGGTGGCGGCGGCGCGGGCGGGACCGTCGCCGAGCCAGTGGCGCTCGCGCTGGAAGGCGTACGTGGGCAGCTCCACCCGCCCCGCCCCGCCGAACAGCGGGCTCCAGTCCACCGGAACCCCGCTGACCTGCGCCTCGGCGAGCGAGAGCAGGAACCGGCCGGTGCCGCCCTCGCCCCGGCGCAGGGTGCCGAGCACCACGGCCTCGGAGCCCTCGCCCGCGGCGCCCGCGGACTCGACGGTCTCCTGGATCCCGGTGGTGATCACCGGGTGCGGGCTGACCTCGACGAACACGTCGTGCCCGGTGCCCAGCAGCAGCCGGGTGGCCTCCTCGAAGCGGACGGTGCCGCGCAGGTTCTCGTACCAGTAGTCGCCCGTGAGACGGGTGGTGTCGACCGGCTCGCCGGTGACGGTGGAGCAGAAGGGGATCTCCGAGGCGCGCGGGGCCACCGGGGCCAGCAGCCGGGCCAGTTCCTCCCGGATCTCCTCCACGTGGTGCGAGTGCGAGGCGTAGTCGACGGGCACGCGGCGCGCCCGGATCCCGTCCCGCTCCGCCCGCTCCATCAGCTCGTCCAGCGCCGCCGAGTCACCCGAGACCACCGTCGACAGCGGCCCGTTGACGGCGGCCACGCCGATCCGCCCGTCCCAGGCCGCGACCAGCTCGCGGGCCCCGTCCACGGGCAGCGGCAGGAACACCATGCCGCCGCGCCCGGCGATCGCGCCGATGGCCCGGCTGCGCAGGGCCACGACCCGGGCCGCGTCCTCCAGGGAGAGCGCGCCCGCCACGCAGGCGGCGGCGATCTCGCCCTGCGAGTGGCCGACCACCGCGTCCGGGTGCACGCCGTGCGCCCGCCACAGGGCCGCGAGGGAGACCATCACGGCGAACAGCACGGGCTGCACCACGTCCACCCGCTCCAGCCACGCCCCCTCGGTGTCCCGCAGGACCTCCGTCAGCGACCAGTCGGTGTGCGGGGCGAGGGCCCGCTCGCACGCGGCGATCCGGTCGGCGAACACCGGCGACTCGTCCATCAGCCGCGCCGCCATGCCCTGCCACTGCGAACCCTGCCCCGGGAAGACGAACACCGTCCGGCGCCCGGCGGCGGCCCGCCCGCGCACGACCCGCGCGTCGGCCTCGTCACGGGCCAGCGCGTCCAGGGCCTCCAGCAGCTCCGCCCGGTCCCCGCCGACCACCACAGCCCGGTGCTCCAGCGCGGCCCGCGAGGACACCAGCGAGGCGTCGGCGACGACGAGCTTGAGCGGGAGCCGGGGGGCGAACCGGG
>NZ_JBFBGN010000283.1:0-2827 GCF_040684675.1 Streptomyces sp. NPDC089915
CCGCGGGCGGCCGGCGGCGGCTCGCCGGTGATCGTCGCGCCGGGCCGGCCGGGCGAGGACGCCCGGACCCTCTCCCCCGGGCAGGCCGCGAAACGGCGGCCGGACGACAGCCCCAACGCCGCCGACCGGGCGTACGTCCGGCGCATGATCGAACACCACCGGCAGGCCCTGACGATGAGCGGCCTGGCCCCCGAAAGGGCCTCGGCGGACGGGGTGAAACGGCTCGCCGAGCGGATCGCGGCCGCCCAGGGGCCCGAGATCGGGGCGATGGAGAAGTGGCGGGCCCGCTACCCGGCGCCGGACGGCGAACCCGGCGGGCACGACCACGGCGCGATGCCGGGCATGGCCACCGAACAGCAGCTGCGGGAGCTGACGGACGCCCGCGGCGCGGACTTCGACCGGCTCTTCCTGCGGCTGATGACCGCCCACCACGAGGGGGCGGTGACGATGGCCGGCGAGGCCCTCGCACAGGGGAACAACGGCGCCGTCGAGGAGATGGCGAACGAGGTGGTGGCCGTCCAGAGCGCGGAGATACACCGGATGCGCGCGATGGGCTGACGGCCGCGGGGGCCGGTGGCATGCTGGGGAGCACCTGCGGGAGGGAGTTCCGCCGTGCTTCGTGTCGCCGTCGTCGGCTCGGGCCCCAGTGGGGTCTACGCCGCACAGACACTGGTCGAGCAACGTGAGGTCCCGGGCGTACGGGTCGACGTGCTGGACCGGCTGCCGGCTCCGTACGGCCTCGTCCGGTACGGGGTGGCCCCCGACCACGAGAAGATCAAATCGCTGACCGGAAACCTGCGCGGCGTGCTGGAGGACGAGCGGATCCGCTTCCTGGGGAACGTGGAGGTCGGCGGCGGTCCGCTGACCACAGCCCGGATGCTGGAGCTGTACCACGCGGTGGTGTACTGCGTGGGCGCCGCCCGGGACCGGCCGCTCGGGATCCCGGGCGAGGAGCTGGCCGGGGTGCACTCCGCGACGGCCTTCGTGTCCTGGTACAGCGGCCATCCGGACGCCGGCTCCTTCGACCTGGGCGGGGTCCGCTCGGCGGTGGTCGTCGGGGCGGGCAACGTCGCGGTGGACGTGACCCGGATCCTGGCCCGGGGCGTGCCGGAGCTGGAGCCCACCGACATGCCGCAGCCGGCGCTGGGGGCGCTCGCGCGCAGCGGGGTGCGCAGGGTGGCGATGGTGGCCCGGCGGGGCCCCTCGCAGGCCAAGTTCACCACCAAGGAGCTCCGGGAGCTGGGCACCCTGCCCGGGGTGGACGTCCGTACGGACCCCGCCGAGCTGGCCCTGGACCCGGCGTACACCGACCCGGCCGCGGCCCAGGCCCTGCCGGCGGCGGCCCGGCGCAACCTGGAGGCGCTGCGCGGCTGGGCCGGGGCGGCGGGGCCGGACGGGGAGGCGGGGCGGGACATCGCCCTGCGCTTCTACCTGCGCCCGGTGGAGGTGCTGGGCGGGCCGGACGGCCGGGTCCGCAGGATGCGCTTCGAACGGACCGCGCCGGACGGGCGGGGCGGGGTGAGCGGTACGGGCGCCTTCGAGGACGTGGACGCCGAGCTGGTGCTGCGCTCGGTGGGCTACCGGGGCGTCCCCCTCCCGGGACTGCCCTTCGACCCGGCCACCGGCACCGTCCCGCACGCGGCGGGCCGGGTGGTCCGCGCCGGGCGGGCCGCGGTCGGCGAGTACGTGGCGGGCTGGATCAAGCGCGGCCCGACCGGGGTGATCGGCACCAACCGCCCCTGCGCCAAGGAGACGGTCTCCTCCCTCCTCCAGGACGCGGGCGCCCTGGCCCGCCGCGACCTCCCCGGCGACCCCCTGGACGCCCTCCGCGCGGCGGGCCTGCGCCCGGTGGAATGGCCGGGCTGGCTCTCGATCGAGGCGGCCGAGGCGGAACTGGGCCGTTCCCTGGGCCGCCGCTCGGTCAAGATCCCCGACTGGCCGGGCCTGCGTACGGCGGCGGGGCTGGTCTAGGACTCCCCGAGCCTCGACTCCTGGGCGGCGGCCGCCGTCAGGAGGGTGTCGAGGAGGTCGGGGAAGAGGGACTGGAGGTCCTCGCGGCGGAGGCCGTTCATCTTGGCCGTGCCCCGGTAGGTCTGGCGGACGACGCCGCTCTCGCGCAGGACGCGGAAGTGGTGGGTCGTCGTGGACTTGGTGACCGGCAGGACGAAGTCCGAGCAGGCCAGCTCGACCTCCCGGTCCGCCAGTTCGCGGACGATGGAGAGCCGCAGCGGGTCGGAGAGGGCGTGCAGGACGCCCTCCAGGCGGATCTCCTCGCGCTCGGGGTGGGCCAGGGCACGGGGCGCGTCACGTTCCGTCATGTCCTGCTCCGCTCCTTCGGGTTCCGGCCGGGATCCCGGGCCGGGGGTTCCCATGGTACGAGAACCTTCGTACGACCGGCCCGGGTGCGGCACGGGGCGGGTGCCCCGAGCCGCACGCCGTTCACCAGGCGCGCTGGTACGGGCCGGGAACCGGCAGCTCCGCGCCCAGTTCGGCGGCCGCGCGGCGGGCCCAGTACGGGTCGCGCAGCAGCTCCCGGCCGAGGAGGACGGCGTCGGCCTCGCCGTTGGCGAGGATCTTCTCCGCCTGCTCCGGCTCGGTGATCAGCCCGACCGCGGCCACCGGCAGGGTGGTCTCGTCCTTGACGCGGGCGGCGAAGGGCACCTGGTAGCCGGGGCCCGTCGGGATCTTCACCCGGGGCGCGAGCCCGCCGGTGGAGACGTCCAGCAGGTCCACCCCGTGCTCCTGGAGCAGGGCGGCCAGCCGGACCGTCTCGTCGGCGGTCCAGCCGTCCCGCTCCAGCCAGTCCGTGGCGGAGATCCGGAAGAAC
>NZ_JBFBGN010000284.1:0-2813 GCF_040684675.1 Streptomyces sp. NPDC089915
CCGGACCCCGCGCCTCAAACGCCGGCGGGGCTGGGAAGGGGGCGGGGTGGGTGGGGTGCGGGCGGGGCTGGGAAGGGGCGGGCCGGCGGGCGCCTGGGTGGGTGGGGTGACTCGGGCGCCGGCGGGGCTGGAAAAGAACCGGGCTGTAAGGGGGGCCGGGGGTGGGGTTATCCCCCCGGTCGGGACGCCTACTCGCTGGATGGTGGAGGGGTGGGGTGGCGGCGGAGGGTGGAGGGGTTGGGGAACGGATGAAGGGCGGGTCGGGAGTATGGGGAAGGGTCGGGACGTGTTGTTGGCGCCCGTGGCCGGGCGGACCTGGCGGGAGTTGCTGTTCCTGCTGGTCGGGCTGCCGCTGAGCACCGTGTACTTCGGGCTCGCGATAGCCGGGGTGTCCGCCGGTGCCGGGCTGCTCGTGACCTTCGTCGGGGTTCCGGTCCTGGCCGGGGTGCTCGCCATGTGCCGGGGGTTCGGGATGGTGGAGCGGGCCCGGGTACGGGGACTGCTGCGCGTCCCGGTCCGGGAGCCGGCGCCGGTGCGGGCCGCGAAGCGCGGGGTGCCTGCCGCGCTGGGGGCGCTCCTGAAGAGCGGCAGTGCCTGGCGGCACGTGCTGTACTCGGTGATCCACTTCCCCTGGGCGGTGTTCTCGTCCTGCCTCGCGCTCGTGCTGTGGGCCTACGGCTGGAGCATGCTGCTGTACCCGCTGTGGTTCTGGGTCTTCCCGGCCTTCACCCACCAGCCCGGGCTCCAGCTGTTCCAGAACGGCGACTACACCTTCTACCTGGACTCGCCCCTGGCCATCGCCCTGACGGGTGCGGCCGGTCTGGCGGTCACCCTCGTCACCCCCTGGGTCATCCGGGGCCTGGTGACCGTCGACCGGGTGCTGGTCACCGGCCTGCTCGGCCGCTCCCGGCTCGACGACCGGGTCAGCGAGCTGGAGTCCGACCGGGGGGTGGTCGTCGACACCGCCGCGGCCGACCTGCGGCGCATCGAGCGGGAGCTGCACGACGGGGCCCAGGCGCGACTGGCCGCGCTGGCCATGGACCTGGGGCTGGCCAAGGAGAAGCTGGCGGAGGACCCCGGGGCCGCCGCCCGCCTGGTGGACGAGGCCCACGGGGAGGTGAAGACCGCCCTGCGGGAGCTGCGCGACCTGGCGCGCGGGATCCACCCCGCCGTGCTGACCGACCGGGGGCTGGACGCGGCACTGTCGGCGGTGGCCTCGCGGTGCGCGGTCCCGGTACGGGTGGAGGTGGACCTGCCGTCGCGGCCCGCGGCGGCGATCGAGGGGATCGCGTACTTCACGGTGTCCGAGCTGCTGCGCGACGTCGGCGACCACGTCGGGGCGCGGAGCGCCGCCGTGGACGTGTGGCGGTCCGGGCGCCGGCTGATGATCCGGGTCTCGGACGACGGCCACGGCGGACAGGGCGGACAGGGCGGACAAGACGGTTCCGCCGGACGCGGCCCGCTGCCCGCCGGGCTCGCGGAGCGGCTGGACGCGGTGGACGGCGTCCTGGTCGTGGACGCGGCGGAGGGCCGCGGCACGGTGGTGACGGCCGAGCTGCCCTGGCGGGACTAGGCGGTCCGCGCCCGCCCCTGCTCCCGGCCGGACCGGAATCGGAGGTTCGGCTGGGATGCTTGGCATGCCAAGTGGGCATGCGAGCGAGCGGGCGGGAGCTTCACAACGTGGACAACAGGGTGCGGGTCGTCATCGCCGAGGATTCAGTGCTGCTCCGTGAGGGCCTGACCCGGCTGCTGACCGACCGGGGGCACGAGGTCGTGGCTGGCGTCGGCGACGCGGAAGCCCTGGTCAAGACAGTGGCGGACCTGGCGGCCGAGGGGGCGCTGCCGGACGTGGTGGTGGCCGACGTGCGGATGCCGCCGACGCACACCGACGAGGGCGTGCGGGCCGCCGTGCAGCTGCGGCGCGACTACCCGGGCATCGGCGTGCTCGTGCTGTCGCAGTACGTGGAGGAGCAGTACGCCACCGAACTGCTGGCCGGTTCCAGCACCGGGGTGGGGTACCTGCTGAAGGACCGCGTGGCCGAGGTCCGCGAGTTCCTCGACGCCGTGGTGCGGGTGGCCCGGGGCGGTACGGCCCTGGATCCCGAGGTCGTGGCGCAGCTGCTGGGCCGCAGCCGCAAGCAGGACGTGCTGGCCGGTCTGACCCCGCGCGAGCGCGAGGTCCTCGGACTCATGGCGGAGGGACGCACGAATTCCGCTGTGGCCAAGCAGCTCGTGGTGAGCGACGGGGCCGTGGAGAAGCACGTCAGCAATATCTTCATGAAGCTGGGCCTGTCCCCGAGTGACGGGGATCACCGGCGCGTACTCGCGGTTCTCACCTACCTGAGGTCATGATCTGCTGACAGTCTGTCAATGGCGCGATCGAGCCATGCGACGGCGAAGCCGCCGCACGACGGCCGGGTGGTTTGGAATATTTCGAGTAGAGCACGTCGTCTGTCGGACAGATCGTCCCGCGAGGGGCGGTCCAGAATGCGGGCGACCCGGGGACGGATGACGTCGCGGACGTAGGGTTGGCCCTGGGAGCGAACGCCCATGCCTCGAAGGAGGTCCAGTTCAGTGACCAGCCAGGTCAGTAGCCCGGCCGAGCAGGCCGACGGGGCCGGCGGGGCCATCGGTGAGCAGCGCAGCGCGCCTCGGACCGATGGAGCCGGCAAGGAGATCCGCCGCGTCGACCGGGTGATCATCCGCTTCGCGGGTGACTCGGGTGACGGTATGCAGCTGACGGGTGACCGGTTCACCTCGGAGACGGCTTCCTTCGGGAACGACCTGTCGACGCTGCCGAACTTCCCGGCCGA
>NZ_JBFBGN010000285.1:0-2763 GCF_040684675.1 Streptomyces sp. NPDC089915
GGCGGTGGCGCCGTCCTCGACGGAGTCGGCGCGGATCTCCAGGCACTTGCCCGAGTCCATGTGGACCAGGGTCGTCGACCCGCCCGGATTGGTCGTGGTCCACTTCTGGCTGGAGGAGTTGTTGCACGTCCACTGGTTGGCCGTCGCACCGTCCTCACCCGCGCTACGCCGGATCTCCAGACACATCTGCGTCCCCGCGTTCACCCACGACCGCAGCCCTCCCCCCACCACCGGCGCCGGCTTCGGCGCAGGCTTGGGCTCCTGGGTCTTCGGCGGCACCACCGGGACGGAACCCTCCGGCTTCGGCGTGGCCGGGGGAGCGGGCTGCTCCTCGTCCGCGTCCGGTGACGACGCCGATGCGGACGGGCCCGGGGACGGCTCGCCGGACGGTCCGGAGGGCAGGGGACCGGGGCTCTCGGCGGGCGGTGCGGCGGCCTCCGGACCCGGTGTCGCCGGGGTGTCGAGCCGTGTCTCGGGGCCGCGGTCCCCGGCCCCCCGCCGGTACTCGGAGATGGCCATGCCGCCGACCACGCAGGCGGCGACCAGGACGACGAGGCCGACTCCGGCCGGCAGCCGCAGCCCCCGGCGCCGGGCGCCCTCCTGCCCCGGGCCGTCTCCGACGGGGCCGACCTCGGCACCGGAGGAGCCCCGCCCCCCGCCCGTCCCGTCCGGCGAGGTGCCCCCGGCCCCGTCCACACGGGGAAGCGCGTCAGCAGCCGCTGCCGCAGGGACCGGGCCGCCCGAGGCATCGACCCCGTCACGGGCCGCGCCGCCTTCGGCGTCCGCCCCGCCGCCCCGGTCACCGCCGTCCTCCGGCATACCCGGCGCACCGCCCGCCACCGCCACGCCGGCGCCGACGGGCCCGGCATTGGTACCGGCATCGGCGTCAGCTGTTCCGGGGGCCGGTGCGGAGCCGTCGGGGCTCCACTCGCGCAGGGCGTCCTGCTGCCGGGCCGCGGTGTCGTGGAGCGCGGCGAGGCTGCCGATCAGCTCGCTCCCCGTCGCGGCGGACGCGTCCTCGCCGTCGGGCTCCTCGCCGGCCCGCGACCGGGCCGCACCGTAGGCCTTCAGCGTCTCCTCCCGCACCCGGCGGGCCTCGGCGACCTGCTCGCGCAGGGCGTCGAGCTGCGCCGCGATCATCTCCGTGGGGCGGCCGGAGAGGTCCGCGCTCCCCGCGGCGGCGGGCTGCCGCGCCGCCTCTCCCTCCAGCACGTCGATCCGGGCGAGGAGCGCCTTGATGAGGCCGCCCATGTCGGCGATGTCCTGCTTGGCCCGCTGGAGGGCCTCGCCGAGCCCGATGTCGGGCCGGTCCTCGGGCTCCGCGGTCATGGCCAGCTCGTGGAGCCGGCGTGCCTTGGCCAGCACGGCCTCCCGGCCGCGGGCGTCGCGGACACGGTCCTTGACCACGCTGTTGAGCCGGGGCAGCGGAATGAGCTGGGTCCCGGAGCGGTACTCGCCCCACAGCGTCTTGCCGCCCTCGTAGCGCTCGGCGAGCTCCCGCAGGCTCATGCCGTCGGTCAGGTCCCGCAGGAACCGCGCCACATCGTTGGCCGCATCCGTCGCCCCTCTCGGGTCCCTCGGCGGGCGCCCCGACTTGACCATCTCTCCCCCTCGACCCCTCGACTTGTCCGCGGACAACCCCTGTTGTCCACCCCCGACATGTGCGTGACCTGCCCGTACGCCGCAGCGGACAGCGGACGCCCCGTCGGTGCCCCCACTCTGGGCGCACCGCCCGGACCACCGCCCGGACCGATCGCCGACGAAGCCGTCGGGGGCCGGTACCGCGTACGCGCTACCCGCCTCAGGCGACACAGAACAGGTCCGGTGGACGGCCGTCCAGCAGAGGGAGTCCAGTTGTCTCAAATACGTGTGCCGTCGTGCGTCGCGGCGGCGGTCGTCCTGGCCTGCCTCGTGGCGGCGTTCCTGCCGGTGCGGCCCCATTCCGCCGAGCGGACCGGCGCCACCATCGGCAGCGCCGCGGCCGTGGTGCCGCTGAAGGTCGGAGGCCCCGTCACCCGTGCGCAGGTGATCCGGCGGGCCCGGTCATGGGTGGACCAGAAGGTTCCCTACAGCCAGCAGGGCTACTGGCCCGAGAAGGCCACAGGGCGCACGTGGAGGACCGACTGCTCCGGGTTCGTCTCCATGGCCTGGATGCTCCCGGCCAGCGAGAACACCGACAGCCTCCCGAGCCGGGCGAAGGAGATCAGCACCTCCGAGCTCCGCCCGGGCGACATCCTGAACTCGGTCGGCGAGGGCCACGTGGTGCTCTTCGACGACTGGATCGACAAGGCGAAGGGCACCTTCTCCTTCTACCAGGAGAGCAACAAGGACGTCCCGACGAACAGGTCGACCGGCAGCCTCAAAGCCGCCAAGATCGCCGGTATTCACACCAGCACCTACAAGGCCCTGCGTTACACCCACATCGTCGAGGACGACCCCGCACCCGAGGCCACACCGAAGCCGAAGGCTCCACAGCCGACGCCGACGCCGAAGCCGACGCCGAAGGCTCCGACGCCCACGCCGGTCCCAGTGGTCGGGGGAGGGCTGCGGACATGGGTGAACGCGAGCACGCGCATGTGTCTGGAGATCCGGCGTAGCGCGGGTGAGGACGGGGCGACGGCGAACCAGTGGACCTGCAACAACTCCTCCAGCCAGAAATGGACCACCACGAACCCGGCCGGGGGGCCGACGACGGTCGTCCACATGGACTCGCGCAAGTGCCTGGAGATCCGCGGGGACTCGGTGGCGGACGGCGCCACCGCG
>NZ_JBFBGN010000286.1:0-2742 GCF_040684675.1 Streptomyces sp. NPDC089915
CCGACGGCAGCCCGGTCAAGTTCGATCCCGCGACCCAGCAGTGGAAGCCGCTGCCCACCACGGGACTGGGCGGCGGTCTCACCCGCATCGCACCGGGCAAGGACACCGTCTGGGCGATCAGAGCCACCGACAACATGGTCGTCCAGTTCGACGGGACGACCTGGCGAGCTGACGGCTGGGGCGGCTACGCGCTGCGCATCGTCTGCGCCACGGACGGCACGGTCTACGTCATCGGCACCAACAACGCGATCCACCAGCGTGGCCAGAGCTCATGGTCGAACCTGGGGGTCACGGCCGACGACATAGCCGTCACCGGCAAGGACAAGCTGTGGTACTCCCGGCAGGGGGCCCTGTACGAGCGCAGTGGTACCAGCTGGGTCCAGCGGGGCGGGCCGGGCGTGCAGCGTCTGTCCGCGACATCCGACGGTGCCCTCTGGGCCGTCGTCCAGTCCCAGTCCAGCACCGAGACCATGCCCCTCCTGGTGGAGTCCGGTGCGACGACCGCGGTCCGTCCCACGGCCGGCGGCCTGCAGAGCGTGACCGGGCTGGCGCAGATCGCCTCGGTCGGCGGTGGAGACTACTGGGTGCTGATGGCCAACGGGACCGTGCGCCGGATTCTGGGACGCGAGGCACTGGTGGCCTTCGACGACCAGCCGAAGGAGGACTCCGCCTACGCGTCCAGGATCGACGTCTGGTCGGACAGCGACGGAATCCGCGGGATCCAGGTCGTCCATCCGAGCCACACCTTCGGATGCGGCGACATCGGCGGCTCCGGCGCGCAGCAGGCGTCCTACACCTTCGGCGGCGCCGACAAGCTGATCGCCTACGAAGCCTGGTCCGGCAGTACCGCCCGCGGCAGCCTCGCCGGGCTGCGTCTGAAGATGACCTCGGGCGTGGCCAACTTCGGCATCGCGGCGACCACCACCGTCGCGGCCGACCTGTCCGAGGACGCCGGCGGCGGATCGGCCATCTGCGGGCTGTTCGGTTCGACGGTGAAGTCCGGCAGCCGCACCTACGTCGCGTCCATCGGCTTCCACGTACGGGGCGGGAACGTGCCCCAGCCGGTCCTCGACCACCTGAACGACAACCGGCGCCACTACAGCCAGGCCGTCTGGGCCAACGCGGACGAGCTGACCCTGAGCCGCATCCTCGCCAACTACTCGTACACCCCGGCGGGTTCGAGTGCGGGACCGGTCCCGCTCGGGATGCTGCTGGACCCGAAGCCGATCGCGGCCACCGGCAACTACCTCGGCTTCCGCTGGAACTTCGCCAGCGAGCAGGAGCGCGAGGAGTGGACCAAGGCCCGCCGGCTGAGCGACAGCACCTTCGGCACGCCGGTGGCCGACACGATCGCCATCGCCACCAATGGCGTCTTCGCCGAGGCGGTCCTCGGCCGGTCCAACTCGGCCGAGAAGATCGACCTGACCCGCTTCTGGAACTGGAAGGACTCGCCCATCCAGATCACCCCGGCCGACATCGCCCCGGTGTCCACCGCCTCTCGCGCGCAGAACCTCGACACCACGGCGGCCGGCATGGGCGTCTCCCAGGCGAAGTTCACGCCGCTGGTGGCGATGCCCGACCCGGTCGGCCTTCAGACGACGCAGGCCATCGCCACCGCGAACCTGTTCCGCGACATGAGCGGCCTCGACAACATGAGCCAGTTCCTCACCAAGGGCATCGAGGCCGCCGCCGGCAACGACAAGGAGGCCGGGATGCGCGCCCAGGAGGCGCTGAAGACCGCCACCGAACACGCGCAGAAGATGGCCCAGATCGCGGTCGACGCCCTCGGCAAGGTACTGCCGCTCGCCACCGGCGGAGCCGCAGGCGGAGGCAGCAGCATCAGCGCCCTCGGCGGCATGCTGAACCAGGGCGCCAAGGCCGCCGCTCCGGACAAGAAGGCCGACACGCCGTCCACGGACGGGACCGCAGCGAAGGCCTGATCGCCCCACGTCGCGGGCCCGGGCCGCAACCCGGGCCCGCTCCCCACCGGACGATCTGTGGGAGCGGGTGGCTCCCCCGCGGGCTTGAGGGGAGGGAAGGCGTCCCCCCTCCATGCGCGGAGCGACTTCCCGCACGGTGGCCTCGGGGCGACGACCGAATGTCCGCCGCCCGTCGGTGTCAGCACAAGTCCGGGTTCGGAGGGGACACGTAGATCGCGGACAGCACCCCGTCGCCGTCCACCTTGACCGGGGCGGGTGCGGTGGTGTCCACCAGTGTCAGGTCGTACGGCAGGGCCCGTAGCGGGATGTCCGGGCCGAGGTAGGCCACCGAGACCGTGCCACGGCATACCGAGGCGTCCGGAGGCGCGGTGTCGGGGACACGGCCGTCCTGCGGGCCGGCCGTGTGGGAGGCGGTGCCGATCAGGGTGTACGCGTACTCGTAGCGGGCCCCGCTGATGGCGTCGGCCTTGTGCGTCTTCTTCAAGTCGACCCAGTAGTGGGCGAGTTTGACCGAGACCGCCTCGCACGGGCGCTTGATGTCCTCCGGGGTGAAGTTCAGGCCGGAGGAGTCCAGCTTCAGGCCCTTGGTCTGGTAGTCCCCGCTGGTGCTGCGCAGGTCCTTCAGGTAGCCGGTCAGCTGCTCCACGCTCATGCCGGCGGTCTTCACGCACTCCTTGGGCGCGGTGGTCAGCGGGCTCGCGGCCGGGGCGGGTGAGCCGGTGGCGGGCGTGTAGTGCACGAGGCCGGAGGGCGAGGGAGCCGGGCCCCGCGCGGCCGTCCCGCCGCCTCCCGAACATCCCGA
>NZ_JBFBGN010000287.1:0-2740 GCF_040684675.1 Streptomyces sp. NPDC089915
CGCACCTCGATGGGGACGTCCATGACCTTGCCGATCAGGGTGACCAGGTCGGCGATTCCTCCTCTCCCTGGCCCCGGACGAGTCATGGGCCTGGTGCTACACGGACGAGGTCTTCCTGTTCCGAACCGAGACGGCCGAACCCTAGAACCCTAGGCTCGCCGGCATGACGATGACGCGGGGGGACGGGGCGGGGAAGCGGCGGGCAGGGTGGAGGCCGGACAGGCTGCGCCAACGGCGGGAGGCCCACGGCCTGACCCTGGAGGAGGCGGCCCAACGCCTCCGCGAGACCGCCGAGCGGGCCGGCCTGAAGGGGATCGAGGCCGCGGATCCGCGGACCCTGCGGCAGCACGAACGGGGAGAGGCCTACCCGGGCCCGCACCACCGGCGCGCCTACTGCCTCCTCTACCGGGCCACCGAGCCCGACTTGGGCTTACGCACCGCACTGCCCGGGGAAGGGACGACCCTCCGGATCACCCCGGTGGACGACCGGCCCGACGACGCCCACCCCGGTGCCCACGTCCCGGCCGTCGAGCGAGCCCTTCTCCGGATGATCGCCCCGGCCGTCGACGAGGCCGCCGGCCGTCCCGACCTCCGGCAGCGCGTCATCGACGCCTGGAAGCGCCGCCACACCGGCGGCGACCCGCACCGCCCCGTCCTGCTCCTCGTCGGCGGGTACGCGGGCAGCGGCAAGACGGAACTCGCCCGCTTCCTCGTCCGGCTCACCGGATGGCCGCTGCTCGACAAGGACCCGTTGACCCGGCCGTTGGCGGAACGCCTCCTGACCGCGCTGGGCGGCGACCCGGACGACCGGCACACCGAGCTCTACCGGGAGCACGTCCGCCCGGCGGAGTACGACTGCCTCATGGGGTCCGCCCTGGCCAACGCCCGCTGCGGGATCAGTACGGTCCTCTGCGCCCCCTTCACCGCCGAGATGACGGACCCGGCGTGGATGCGGCGGCTGTCCGACCGGGCGAACGCGATGGGCGTCGACGTCCTCCCGCTGTGGGTGCGCTGCGACGAGGAGTCGATGCGCGAGCACATCGGATCGCGCGGCGCGGCCCGCGACGCGTGGAAGCTCGCCGGGTGGGACGCGTACGCGGCCACGCTCGACACGGACCTGCGCCCGGCCGTGCCCCACCTGCTCGTCGACAACAGGCTCGGCCGCGCCGTGACGCTCGCGGACCGGGTCCGGCAGGTGCTGGGGGGAACGTACGCGTGAGGCAGGGCGTGATCCTGTACGGCCCGCCGGCCGCGGGCAAGGACACCGTGACCACCGCGCTCACCGGGCTGCGGCCGGAGTACCGGCAGTTCGCGCGGCTCAAGGTGGGGCTCGGCAAGGCCGCCGGCTACCGCATGGGCACGATGGAGCAGCTCCGCGCGCTGGAGGCCGTGGGCGGCCTCGTCTACGCGAACCACCGGTACGGCAACACCTACGTCATCGACGTGCCCGGCCTGGACGACGCGTTCGCCCGAGGTGTGCCGGTGATCCACCTCGGGCAGGTCGAGGGCGTCCGGGCCCTGGTCGCCGGCTATGCGGCCGACTGGTCCCTGGTGCTGCTGTGGTGCCCCCGCGAGGTGACCGCGCAGCGGTCGGCGGGGCGCGGCGACAGCGACACCACCGCCCGCCTGGAGGCCTGGGACGCGACCCGCGAGGACGTGGACGGGCATCAGGACACGGCGTGGGACCTGACCGTGGACACCACCGAGGTCTCCCCGGACGAAGCGGCACGGCTCATCGACCGGCTGCTGGCGCGGCGGGCGGCCGCGGCAGCGGGGTCGGCTTGAGTGGGGGCCAGGCAAGATCCGGAAGAGACGGCCTAAGGCCGGGCGAGCCTGTCCAGGGCATCGGCGAGCGTGAGTTCGCGGGCGTCCTTGGCGTCGTTCCACCGTGCCAGCGCGGACGCGGCCGCGAGCAGCACGTCCGGCGGGAGGCCGGCGGCCGCGAGCGCGTCGGCGGCCTCCTCCAGCTCCGGGCCCCAGCGCCAGGCGCGGGCCGCCGTCTTGGCGACGTACTGCGGCTCGGCCAGGTAGGAGTCCGTCCGCTTCGAGGCGACCTCGATCAGTTCCCGTTCGACGCCGTGCTCGCGCGCCATGCCGAGCGCGAGCGCCACCAGGACCCGCGAGGTCTTCTGGAAGCTGGAGTACGCCAGCTTCAGCGCGGAGGCCTTCCCCACCTCCGTACCCAGCACCACCGTCCGGACGGCGGTGCCCTCGAACAGCGCCTCGACGCGCTCGGTCGCGGCGAGGCCGCCGGACAGGTACAGGGTCGGCGTCTTGCCGCCGACCGGCGGGGACCCGACGACCGCGCCGTCCACCACGGTCGCGTCGGGCCCGAGCAGCGCGGCGATCCGCCGCGCCCGCTCCGGGCTGATCGCGTTCGCCTCCACGTACACGCCCGCGAAGCGGTGCCCGGAAACCTCCCGGGCCAGGTCCTCGGCAGCGGCCGGCGGGCACAGGCTGACGACGATGTCGCTGCGGTCCAGCAGTTCGGCCGGCGTGGGCACGGGCGTGAGGCCGAACCGCGCGGCGCGCTCCGCGGACGCGGCGCTCCGCCCGGCCCCGCACCACAGGACGGCGGCCGCGTTGGCCGAGGCACAGGCGGCGACGGCCGCGCCCATGCCGCCGGGGTGGAGGATGCCGACGGTCGGCTGGTCCACGGTGCTACTCCGTCTCGTCGAGCAGGATGGCGACGGCATCGGTGACGTCGTCGACGACATGGTGGGCGCCGGACGGCCCGTCG
>NZ_JBFBGN010000288.1:0-2714 GCF_040684675.1 Streptomyces sp. NPDC089915
GTACGGGCCGCGCTGGCCGGCGTCCTGGCCGCGCCGGGGGAGGAGCCCGGGGCCGCGCTGCGCGCCGACCTGGCCGAGGCGCTGCTGCGCGAGGAGCCCGACCCCCGGGTGCTCGGCGCCTTCCTGACCGCCCTCGCCGCCGCGACCCGCGCGCGCCCCGAGGCCCGTACCCGCGAGCTGCTCCGGCGCACCGGCCGGCAGCTCCTGCGCACCCCCGGCGGGCCGGCCGTGTTCGAACAGCGCACGGTGGAGCTGGTCCGGGCCGACCCGGTCTTCGGCGCCCTGGTGGCCCGCTGGCTGGCCGAGGCCTCGGCGGAGGCCGCGGCGCTGCTCGGGCCGGGTGCCCGCCGCACGGTGGAGACCCTCAGCCGGTCCGCCCCCGACGTCACCTGAGCCGGGGCGGGCCGGGGCCGCTGCCGGACACCGATGCGGGGACCGGGGCACCGGCATGGCAGTCTTAGACCTGCAATCGGCAATCCGGTACAGGGACTACAAGGGTTCGGGCGAGGAGCGGTCACAGTGCAGCGCTGGCGTGGCTTGGAGGACATCCCCCAGGACTGGGGACGCAGCGTCGTCACCATCGGCTCCTACGACGGCGTGCACCGGGGACACCAGCTGATCATCGGACGCGCCGTGGCGAAGGCCCGCGCGCTGGGCGTGCCCTCGGTGGTCGTCACCTTCAGCCCGCACCCGAGCGAGGTCGTGCGCCCCGGCAGCCACCCGCCGATCCTGGCCCCGTACGACCGCCGTGCCGAACTGATGGCCGGTCTCGGCGTCGACGCGCTGCTGATCCTGCCGTTCACGGCGGAGTTCTCCCAGCTGTCCCCGGCCGACTTCATCGTCAAGGTGCTGGTCGACAAGCTGAACGCGCGCGCCGTCATCGAGGGCCCGAACTTCCGCTTCGGCCACCGGGCCGCCGGGAACGTCGACTTCCTGCGCGAGCTCGGCTCCACCTACGACTACGAGGTCGAGGTCGTGGACCTGGTCGAGCGCGGCGAGGCGGGCGGCGGCGTGCCGTTCTCCTCCACGCTGGCGCGCAGGCTGGTGGCCGAGGGCGACATGGAGGGCGCCGCCGAGATCCTGGGCCGCCCGCACCGGATCGAGGGCGTCGTGGTGCGCGGCGCGCAGCGCGGGCGCGAGCTCGGCTACCCCACGGCCAACGTCGAAACGGCCCCGCACACGGCGATCCCGGCCGACGGGGTGTACGCGGGCTGGCTGACGGCGGACGGCGAGCGGATGCCGGCGGCGATCTCGGTCGGCACGAACGTGCAGTTCGACGCGACCGAGCGGACCGTGGAGGCCTACGCGATCGACCGCGTCGGGCTCGACCTGTACGGGAAGCACGTGTCGGTGGAGTTCCTGGCGTACGTGCGCGGGATGGCCAGGTTCGACTCGCTCGACGGGCTGCTGGAGGCCATCGCGGACGACGTGAAGCGGGCGCGGGGCCTGACGGACGCCTTCGACGCCGCGCGCCGGTGACCCCCTGACCCCCTGACAGCCCGGAGGGCCCCTACCGTCCCGGGACGGCAGGGGCCCTCCGGCGTTCTCAGCCGAGGCGCGGATCGCGCGGGGGCTGGCCGGGCGGCTGTGGGGCCGGTGCCGGGGGTTGCTGCCAGGCCTGGCCGGGCTGCTGGTAGGGCCCCTGGGGCTGCTGCGGTTGCGGCTGCTGGGGCTGGGCGTGCTGCTGGGGCTGCTGCGGGGTGCCCCACTGGCCCTGCGTCGCCTGCTGCTGCGCCCGTGCGAAGTCCTCCGCGACCAGGGCGGAGAGGTTGAAGTACGCCTCCCGGGTCTTGGGCCGCATCAGGTCGAGGTCCACCTCCGCACCGGCCGCGAGGTGCTCGTCGAACGGCACCACGACGACGCCCCGGCAGCGGGTCTCGAAGTGCTGCACGATGTCCTCGACCTTGATCATCTTGGCGGTCTCGCGGACCCCGGAGATGACGGTGATCGAGCGCGAGACGAGATCCGCGTAACCGTGGGCGGAGAGCCAGTCGAGCGTCGTGCTCGCGCTGCTCGCGCCGTCCACGGACGGGGTGGAGATGATGATCAGCTGATCGGCCAGGTCCAGGACCCCGCGCATGGCGGAGTAGAGGAGCCCGGTGCCCGAGTCGGTGAGGATGATCGGGTACTGGCGGCCGAGCGTCTCTATGACGCGGCGGTAGTCCTCGTCGTTGAAGGTCGTCGAGACCGCCGGGTCCACGTCGTTGGCGATGATCTCCAGGCCCGAAGGCGCCTGCGAGGTGAACCGCCGGATGTCCATGTACGAGTGCAGGTACGGGATCGCCTGGACCAGGTCCCGGATCGTCGCGCCGGTCTCGCGGCGGACGCGGCGGCCGAGGGTGCCGGCGTCGGGGTTCGCGTCGATGGCCAGGATCTTGTCCTGGCGCTCGGTGGCGAGGGTGGCGCCGAGGGCGGTGGTCGTCGTGGTCTTGCCGACGCCGCCCTTGAGGCTGATCACGGCGATCCGGTAGCAGGAGAGCACCGGCGTGCGGATCAGCTCCAGCTTGCGGCGGCGGTCGGCCTCGGCGGCCTTGCCGCCGAAGCGGAAGCCGGACCGGCCGGGCTTGGGCTTCTGCTTGGCCCGGATCAGCCGGTCGGACGACAGCTCGACGGCGGCGGCGACCGCACCGGCGGCCGGGCCACGGTCGTCGCCTGCACGGGCCCCGGCCCGCTGGGCGGCCTGGGCGAGCTGCTGCTGGTCGCCGAGGAGCTGG
>NZ_JBFBGN010000289.1:0-2700 GCF_040684675.1 Streptomyces sp. NPDC089915
CGCAGGACCGGCCACTGGGCCAGGAGCAGGTCCCGGTCGAGGAGCCGCAGGAGGTCCTCGTGCCGGCCCTCGGCGAGAACCGTGCGGTACAGGCCCATGCGCAGGCGCGGCCGGTCCAGGTCGTAGGAGCGCAGCCCGGACCAGGCGATGTGCAGGGGCAGCTCGACCACACCGTGCGCGGGCCCGGCGAGCCGGTCGAGGGAGGCGGGCAGTCGGCCCGCGTACCGGGCGTACAGCGCCTCGGCCGCCGACGGGCCGGGGGTGGGGGGCGTCACCATGCCCCCGATTATCCAGAGCCCCGCCCGTCCCGGGTACGGCGACGTGTAATGCGGCTTGCGGGTCGCGAGTCGCGCGGGGGAAGCACGTTCGTGTGAGTATCCGGCTTCCCCACCCAGGGAAAGAGGCGCCCCGGTAGCGTGGCGCCGCCCGTACGGGCACCCGTCGACCGTGGAGGGGGAGGGATCCGAGTGACCGGTGCCTGGCTGCCGCCCGAGCAGTACGTCAAGACCATCGCGAACGCCACCAGTTACGCGGCGCTCTACTTCACCGACACCGCGGGCCGACCGCTCCAGCTCCGCGCCGTCGGTGACGCGTGCACCTGGCAGTGGCCCGGCGGCAACATGGACCACGGGGAGACGCCGTGGGAGTGCGCCCTGCGGGAGTGCCTGGAGGAGACGGGGATCTCCTTCACCGGGCCGCAGAGGCTCCTGGCCGTGCACTTCATCCGTCAGGGGGCCGCCTGGCCCCTGAACAAGTTCGGCGTGGTCTTCGACGGCGGCCTGCTTACGGACGACCAGATCGCCGGCATCACCCTCGACCCGGCCGAACACACCGAACTCCGGGTCCACACGCTGGAGGAGTGGGAACGCACCATGCGCCCCGACGGCTTCGCCCGCCTCCAGGCCACCGACACGGCCCGCCGCACGGGCACGGTCGCTTACCTGGAGTGGTAGTCGGCCGCCTGCCCCGGTGATCCTGTTCGCGGCATGATGGCGAGATGGATCATCGTTTCGCCGGAATTCCGGAGCTGACCGACGTCCCGCGCGTCGCCGTCGTCGTCGACGTGATGCGGGCCTTCACCGTGGCCGCCTGGGTGTTCGCGCGCGGTGCCGAGAAGATCGTGCTGGCCCCCTCCGATGCCGAGGCGCTGGCGCTGAAGGCGGCGAGTCCGGGTTGGCTGGCCCTGAAGGACGGAGCCCCGGCGGCGGGTTTCGACACGGTGAACTCACCCGGTCTGGTCAAGTCGCTGGATCTGGCCGGTCGTACGGTGGTGCAGAAGACGACGGCCGGGACCGTCGGCGCGCTGGCCGTCGCGAGTGCGCCGCTGGTGTTGTGCACGAGTTTCGTGGTGGCCGGTGCGACGGCGCGGTTCCTGAAAGCGGACGGCTCGGGGCCGGTGACGTTCGTGGTCACCGGTGACGACGGTCGGGCCGACGAGGACCTGGCCTGTGCCGAATACGTCGGGCAGCAGCTCGGTGGGGGTGGAGGCGGAGGTGACGTCGCCTCGTATGTCCACCGCGCGAGGAACTCGCGGGCGGCCGCCGACCTTGCGGACGGGGTGCGGCGCGGGTACCTGGGTGTTCACCCTGACGATGTCGACCTGTGCCTGGAAGTGGACAGGTTCCCCTTCGTGATGGTCGCCCGGCGGGAGGGCTCGCTGACCGTGCTGCGTCCTGTCGTCGTGCCTGATGGGTCGACTGCCGTCGGGTAAGGGGTCGGACGGTCCGTGCGGTCTGCTTCCGCCCGCAGTCTGCGTGCCCGTTCGGTCGGGGGACCTTTGGCGGTGTGGTCAGGACTTTTGTCCCTTAGGTGGCCTTCACGCTCATGATCAACTTTAGGTGACTGATCAACAGATGCGTGCATCCGTACGCTTTGATGGGGGAAATCCATATGAACTCCGGTACCACCACGTCCCGTACGTTCCGGACCGCCTGCGCCACCGTCCTCGCCACCGCCCTGCTGGTCGCCGTGGCCCCGGTCGCGTCGGCCAACGGCGGGCCCGCCGCCGCGGCGGAGCCGGCGAACGCCGCCGAGGTGGTGAACGTCGACGGGGGCGGCGCCTACCTCGACCTCGCCTCCGCCGGTTACACCTACGAGGAGGCCGTCGAGGCCTTCAAGGACTCCGACGTCGTCACCGTCGTCCGGGGCGATCTGCCCCGCGAGAACGGTGAGGCTCCCTCCCGGGTGGCCCGCGGTGTGTCCCTCGGCTGGTACGTCTACGTCAAGCTGAGCAAGTCCCAGGCCAAGGCCGTCAACGCCGGTTCGGCCGCGACCGCGGCCGGGCTCATCGGGGTCATCACCGGCGGCATCGGCGCCGCCGTCGCGGCCGGTGTCTACGCCTACATGGTCTCCCTCGGCAACGAGGGCATCGACCGGTGCAAGAACGGCGTGGAGATGAAGTTCACCTACACCGGCAAGTCGGCCGGGGTGAAGTGCTACTGATGAGGGAGGAGACCGCCGTGCGCCGTCCCACCGCACTCTCGACCGGGCTCGTCATCGGTCTGTTCGTCCTTTTCGGGGTGCTCCTGTGCACCACGTGGAGGTCGAGCGGGGACGGTCTGGCGCAGACTCTGGCGGTCTACCTGGCAGTGGCGGTTCCCGGCTGCCTGCTGGTGCTGTGGCTCATGCGCCGCGGCCGGGGGTAGGGGGAGAAAACGGGCGAGGGGATCGGGGCCACCGGCTGACCTCCGGTGGTCCCGG
>NZ_JBFBGN010000290.1:0-2616 GCF_040684675.1 Streptomyces sp. NPDC089915
GTCCCGCTACTACGTCCAGGTGTTCCTCGCCGTCGCCTCCCTCGCCGCGGCCTTCGCGGCGGTCGTCGGCCTCGCCGCCGGCGGGTACGGCGGCATCCGCCGTCACGATGGCCCTGCTCGACGACGACGGCCCCACGGGCGGCTACGTGCACCGGGGAGACCTCGTCCCCTGGTAGGCGAGCCGCCACCGCACCGCCCGGCCGCCGCCGGCACCTCCGAAACCTCCGGCACCTCCGGCACCTCTCCAGCATTGGATCCGCTCATGGGCACCCTCGCCTTGGTCACCGACGCCGTCAGCCTCCCCATCGACTACGACATGCCCCCCTTGCTGGAGGCGTGCCGGACGGTGGGCATCACCGCCGAGGTCTGCGACTGGGAGGACGGGACCGTCGACTGGTCGCGTTTCGAAGCCGTCGTCTTCCGCTCCCCCTGGACCTGGGCGGAGAAGCAGGCCGAGTTCCTGGCGTTCTGCGAGCGCGTCGCACGGGTGACGCGGCTCATCACCCCGATGCCGCTGGTGCGCTGGGCCCTCGACAAGCGGTACCTCGCCGACCTCGCCGCGCACGGGGTCCCGGTCATCCCGACCACGGTCGTCGCGCCGGGGTCGGACGCCCCGGCGGCGGTGCGGGAGTTCCTCGCGGCCCGCCCCGACACCCCCGAGTTCGTCGTCAAGCCGACCGACGGCTGCTACTCCAAGGACGTACAGCGCTACCCGAGGTCGGCGCGGGAGCCGGCGTCCCGGCACGTCGCGCGGCTCCTCGCCAACGGCAGCCACGTCATACTCCAGCCGTACGTGGAGTCCGTCGACCGGCAGGGCGAGACCGACCTGACCTTCTTCGACGGCGTCTACAGCCACGCCATCCACAAGGGCGCGATGCTCATGCCCGACGGCACGGTGCACGTCCCCACCCTCGACTTCCGCCGGGCCCTCGACGCCGACGAGGACCAGCGGGCCGTGGCGGCGGCCGCGCTGGCCGCCTCGGTGGCGCACCTGGGCCTGGACCGGCCCCTGGTCTGCGGGCGGGTCGACCTGGTCCGCGGCTCCGACGGCGCCCCCATGGTGCTGGAGATGGAGCTCTGCGAGCCCTCCCTCAACCTCACCTTCAGCGAGGACGGGGCCCTGCGCTTCGCCCAGGCACTGGCCGAACGGCTCAAGCCGTAGGCCGTCCCTTCCGGCCGTCCTTCTGCGCGGCAACCCCCATGGAGAGAAGATGCGGTTCCTCGTACTCAACCGAACCCCGGTCGCCCAGTACCGCTACCCCGAGTTCCTGGGCGAGGGGCACGACGTCGTCCTCATCACCGACGCGGCGGCCGTGCCGGCCGACGCCGACGAGCGGGCCGCCGTGCTCCGCGGCTACGCCCACGTGGAGGTCGTGGAGGAGTTCCACGCCAACCCGGCCGTGGAGCTCATGGCCCTGAGACTGCACGAGAAGTGGGCGTTCGAGCGGCTGCTGGCGCTGTCGGAGTCCGACCTGTCGCGCGGTGCGCGGCTGCGGGCGGCCATGGGGGTCCCGGGGCACAGCGCGGCGGGCGTGGACGCGTTCCGCGACAAGTACGCCATGAAGTCGGCGCTCTGGGAGGCCGGCGTCCCCCTGCTCCCCTTCGCCGCGGTCCGCCACGCCACGGATCTGGCCGATTTCATCGCCGGGCACGGCTACCCGGTCGTGGTGAAACCGCGCCGGGGAGGCGGGCCGGAGGGCGTCGAGGTGCTGCACTCCCCGGACGACCTCCCGGCGTTCCTCGCGCGCCATCCCGAGGCGGGCACGGACGACGGCGCCCTGCTGCTCGCGGAAACCCACCTGGAGCACGAGGCGTTCCAGGTGGACGGGGTCCTCGCGGACGGCGAGATCCGGCTGGTGTGGCCGTCCGCTGCGGCCGGCGCCGCCCCGTTGGAGCCGCAGGACCCGCTCTCCGACGAGCTGTGCGCGCTGGCCGCGGCGGCGCTGCGGGCCCTGCCCGCGCCCCGGGACTGCGTCTTCCACGCGGAGGTGTTCCGTGGCGGGGACGGCGCCCTGGTCCTCAACGGGATCTCCGCCGGCGCCCGCGACGACGCGGTTTCCGGGCTCCGGCTCGCCGAACTGCACCTGCGGTCCCTCACTGGCAACTCCCCCGCGCCGGTGTCCGCCCGACCTCGCCGGACGGCCGGTCCGGCCCTGCTCCCGGCGCGTCCGTACTGGTGAGTTTCGGCCGGACGTCGTGTGCGGGAGGGTACGGAAGAGGACACAATACGGGCATGCGAATCGTGATCTTGTGTGGTGGAGAGAGCCCGGAACGAGACGTCTCCCTGGCCTCGGGCAGCTCGGTGGCCCGTGCGCTGCTGGAGCGCGGGCACGAGGTGCTGCTGGTCGATCCGGCGGCCGAGGTGCCCGTACTGGCGGGGCCCCTGCGTCCGGGCGACGCGGTGGACGGGTTCGAGGTCGGCAAGGAGCCGCCGGCCGGCCACGAGCGGCACGGGCTGCGGCGGCGTATGGAGGCCGCCTTCGACGGCGGGCCCGTGCCGGAGCTGCTGCGCGACGCGGACGTGGTCTTCACCGCCCTCCACGGCGGCTGGGGCGAGGACGGCTGGGTGCAGGAGCGGCTGGAGAAGGCGGGCGTCCGCTTCACCGGCGCCGACAG
>NZ_JBFBGN010000291.1:0-2614 GCF_040684675.1 Streptomyces sp. NPDC089915
GGGTGGGTGTGGCGGCGGCGGACCATCGCCGCCGTCAACCTGGCGATGGGGGCGCTGGGGCTGCTGATGGTCGCCCCGATGGTGTTCATGCCGACTCGCCTTGCGGGTCAGCACGTCCGCGACGGCTTCCTGGAGCGAGGCGGCGCCGTCGGCGACGGGGAGTTCCTCGCCGCGCTGGCGGTGCTGCTCGGCCCAGCGGGCGGCGGCCGTCTTCAGCCCGGAGAAGGAGAAGCCGTAGGGGTGCTCCTTCGAACCCAGCAGCGGACGCGGGAAGGCGACGGCGCAGGGGTTGCCCTCGCGCGCGGCGCGGTCGATGACCGGCCCGCCCGGGTAGGGCAGGCCGAAGACCCGGGCGACCTTGTCGAAGCACTCGCCGGCCGCGTCGTCGATGGTGTCGCCCAGGTGCAGGATCGGATCGCGGACGAGGTCCCGTACGAGCAGCAGGGAGGTGTGACCGCCGGAGACGATCAGCACCATGCACGGGTTCGGCAGCGGCCCGTGCTCCAGGGTGTCCGCGGCGACGTGCCCGGCCAGGTGGTGCACGCCGTACAGCGGTACGCCGGCCGCGTACGCGAGGGTCTTCGCCCCGGACAGACCCACCTGGAGCGCGCCCGACAGCCCCGGGCCCGTGGTCACCGCGACGGCGTCGACGTCCTTCATCCGCAGCCCGGCCTGGTCCAGGGCCTCCCGTACGACCGGGTTGAAGGCCTGCAGATGGGCACGCGCGGCGATCTCGGGCACCACCCCGCCGAAGCGGGCGTGCTCGTCCATGCTGGACGCCACCACATGCGCGAGCAGCCGCCCGCCGGACACGATCCCGACTCCGGTCTCGTCACAGGACGACTCGACGCCCAGCACCACAGGAGAGCCCACGGCGACCTCTTTCGCACATTGTCAGTAATTGCAACCCACTGGCAATAAGGTACGCCGCGGGATCGGGTGCGCTGGCCACGGGGGAACGCCCGGAGCCCCGCGGCCGCTCGGTGGCGGCCTTCGCGGCGTCCGGGCGTTTCGTTCCCGGTCAGGGTCAGCCCCGGTGACGCCTGGCGCGCCCTTCTTCTGGCGCGCGCACCGAGGAGATGTGCCAGATCCTCGACCGGCTCGACGAGTTCGAGCAGGCCGTTCCAGGCCTCGCCGGGCGTGTGGAGGCCCAGCGATTCTCAAGCCCCTTTGTTGCCGGTCCGGTTGGTGCTGTTCTCGGTGGGCTAGGCCGTCCTCGTTCACGCGCTATAACTGACCGAATAGTCGACGGCGACGCTGAAGTGCAGGCTGCCCCTTTCGCCCGGCTGTGTGGCGACGTCGATTACCTGCCTCCAATTGCTCACATTCTCCTGGACGATTCCGGTCGGCAGCTGGAGCCAGTCGGGATTCGGGTTATTCGAGTTATGAGCGAAATCCGTCCCGTCTGAATCCTCCTCGTCCCCCCCCCCCCCCGCACGGCGACCCCGATGTCCCGATTCTTCACATCCACGATTTTCGGACCGAGTGACTTCTTCCATTCGTCAAAATAGCGTACTGGCAACGCCCCATGGTCGAGACGGTACCTGCCGAAGGGTGTGTCAGTCTTCAAGGCAGTAGCTCCAGAAGTCGAATTCGCAGACTCCTGGCGCGATCATCCTGTACTCAAGACAGCAGTCTTCGCGCGAATGTTCCTCATCGGTGAAGAATTCGCGGCTCAGCCCGAAGCTCTCGAACACTTCGAACATCTGGGTCATGGGGAGTGACATCAGGGGCTTGTAGTATCCGGCGATCATCCCGCCGCTCCGGAACGTAAGGCCCTCGCGGAAGCTCTTGAATTCCTCGTGGCTGAGGTTCGCGAGTGGGTGATGGCGATTCTTGCGCAGCTTCTCGACATCTTCAGGCGTACGGGCAAACCAGTCCTCCTGGCTTGCCAGCAGGTCATGATATTCCTTGGTGTTCCTGGCCAATCGGCCCCGTTCGATACCTGTGCTGTTCATGGCAAGTACCTTCCCGGTGAAGCCGACACCTCACGGTCGTCGAACCCCCGCGGTTTTCCCAAGGCCGCTCTCCTGGCCTGGCCCCACCAGACCAGACTACGCTTCGCGGTGCCGGTGTGCACTGAGGTAGGCGTCAACTTGGTTTGTTGAAAGGTCAGTTGTTGCTTGGTGAATGTTCGCGGGCGAAATTCTGTCCATTGCGTCACGGTGGCGCCGTCCAGGGGTGCGTCATTCCGAGGCCGCGTAGTTGTCGCGGGCTGGTCGACCACCGCCCTGGTGGCGTTTCGCCAACCCGATCTACGTGCCGGTAACTTGGAAGCCGTCCACGAGCTCCGACGGGAGGGGCGGACCGCGGCGGACCACGATCCGACCGGCTTCACGAAAGGCACGTCCACCCACAACGGCGCCACCCGCCGGGTGTTGCGCCGGCGACCGGCCCGGCGGTGAGCTTCATCGCCTGGATTTCCCGGCATCACCCCAGGTGCTCGAGTTCGCCGCAGGCGCGGGGGACGCCGCCTGTACGGAGGTGCTGCCGGTGCTGTTCGGCATGCCCGGGCGGTGCGCGCGGCGCCGCCCGGGCCGTCAGGCGGCGGTCTTGGAGTGGAGTACGTCGTCGCCGTAGAGGACCTGCACCCAGTCGGCCCGGTAGAGGGATT
>NZ_JBFBGN010000292.1:0-2607 GCF_040684675.1 Streptomyces sp. NPDC089915
CCGCGGGGCAGGACGGCCCGTCCGCCGGGGGCCAGGACGGGGCCGTCGTTCCCCACGCCGGGCGGCAGCCCGCCGCCCCCGCCCGTTCCACCGAAGAAAGCGCCCTGGCCTGGTGAGCACCTCCCCCGTCCCGTCCGTGCTGTTCGTCTGCGTGCACAACGCCGGCCGCTCGCAGATGGCCGCCGCCTTCCTCACCCGCCTCGGCGGCGACCGCGTCCAGGTCCGCTCGGCCGGCTCAGCCCCCGCGAGCGCCGTGAACCCGGCCGTCGTACAGGCCCTGGTCGAGGTCGGCATCGACATTTCCGCCGAGACCCCGAAGGTCCTCACCGCCGAGGCGGTACAGGCCTCGGACGTGGTGATCACCATGGGCTGCGGCGACGCCTGCCCCTATTTCCCCGGCAGGCGCTACCTCGACTGGCGGCTGGAGGACCCCGCCGGACAGGGCGTCGCGGCCGTCCGGCCGATCCGCGACGAGATCGAGCAGCGCATCCGCGGCCTGCTCGCCGAACTCGGCATCGAGCCTGCGGCGTGGTGACGGCCTGAAGTGCCGTCCACTCCAGTGGCATCCGGTGCCGCTCGAACTTCTGTGACGTGCTGCCGAACCGTCCGCAGACGGTGTCCGGCTCCATGCCGAGGGTGGGACGGTCCTCGAAAGCGACGCCCTCAGGCGGGCCGGGGTGACGCAAGCCTGTGCGCGGTCTCCGCGGCCCGGCGCAGGTTCTCGGTGGGGTGAGCGAGTGCGTCGAGCATCGTCTGCCCTGCCCGCAGTGCCGCCCGGGCCACCTCGTGAAGACCGAGCGGCACGGCGGCCTGGGTGATGAGGAAGTGTTCCTCGGTGACCCGCATCCCCAGCCCGAGCTCCCGCCAGGTGAAGGTCCGACAGGACGGTTGCGGTAGGTCGAGATCGAACGCCAGCTGATCGGTGGGCGGCGGTGGCGGCGGGCCGTCGAGTAGCGTGACCGCCCGGCGGAGGGACTGCCAGGCCGCCTCCACCTCGCCGTGGCGGCGTTGCAGAGAGGCGAGGTCGACGAGGGCCGAACCGCGCTTGTCCGCCGGGTCCTGCAGGGACGCGTGCAGGCGGCGGGCCCGGATCGCCTGCCCGAGGTCTCCGACGGCTTCGAACTCACGGACCAGGAGCCCGAGCAGAGCCTCATCGCGCGGGCCCGTACCGTCGAGGATGCGTATGAGCGCGGCGCGGGCCAGTTCGGTCCGCCCCTGGCGGCGGGCCAGCTCCGTCCAGGTGAGTTCGTACTCGTCGTGGGGGTCCCGGCCGTAGTTCGAATCGTCGAAGTCCGCCGCCCACTGGGCGAGGGCTCGTGCGGAATCGGGGAAACCGCCGAGCAGGAAGTGGACATCGGGGTTGGCCTCCCGCAGGGACCGCAGCAGAGCGTGGTCCTGCGCCTCGCCGTGCAGGGCGACCAGGACCGCGGCGAGGCGGAGCTCTTCCGTGGGGCCCCGGCGGGCTTCCCGCCGCAGGAGTACGCGCAGAGGTTCCAGGTCGCCCGGCTGCCGGTCGTACTGGGCAGCGCGCAGGACGGTGGCCCGTCGTGCCGGATCGCCGGCGATCGCGTCCCAGCAGTCGCGGTCCGCCCGCATCAGGGCCAGATCGGTCCGGCCGGGAGCGAGAACCGCCTGCCACAGCGGCGGACGCCGAAGGCGGTCGAGCAACTCGTACGCGCAGCCTTCGTCCGCGTTCAGCAGCAGGAACTCCGGCTCGGTCCGCAGAAGGGACTTCTGGAGCCTGTGCAGCAGCTCCCTCCTGGGGAGCTCGCGCAGGCCCAACCCGCTGAGCAGCGTGCTGCGATCGGCGTCCAGCTCGGGGGCGTAGGAGCCCCGGATCTCGTCCTCGGTCCGGTTGAACACCGCCTCCAGTGCCTCGTCATCGGCCGCGAGGTCGAGTTCGGTGTAGTCGTGCCATCCCGGCAGACCGAAGAGGATCTCCAGAGCCTCGTCCATGCCGGCGCCGATGAGGCCGGCTTGGCCCTCGGAGCTCGCGTACAGCACGGCCCCGTCGGCACATGCGAAGTACGTTCCGCCGGTGTCGTCGCCCGCCACGGCGCTCAGCGGCGCGCCGCTCGCCAGACGGACCTCTTCCCCGTGCCCGGCCCGGTCGAGATCAAAATCGAAGGACGCCGCGGCCAGCCTCACCAGATCAGGATTCCGGCGCAGGACGGCAAGGACGTGGTCGGCAGGGACCTGGTCGGGGCGCGTCATGGCCGGACCGTAACAGGCGCCGCTGACACCGGACGGTGCGCGGTCTCCATGGCGGAGGGTCTGCTCGGCCCGTGAACGTGCGTCGTAGGCCCCCCGTACCGCGGCCGGTGGGGCGGAAATCGATTGCCGGGTCCGGGTGGTCGTTCTAGGGTCTGGGCATCGAACGGCGTGTAGCTCAGTCAGTCAGAGCACCGGGCTTCCTACCCGGGGGGCGCAGGGGCAGGTCCTGCCACGCCGGCTTATGAACCCGAACGCTGACCAGCAGCCCCCGATCCAGTCCAGCCGTCTCGCCGGTACGCCCGCGGCCGCGACGGCCGGTCCGGCCGCCGTCTCGTCCGCGTACGCCGCCGGCCAGTTGGCGCGGTACCGGCTACTTCTCCGTCACGCCCGCCG
>NZ_JBFBGN010000293.1:0-2602 GCF_040684675.1 Streptomyces sp. NPDC089915
CTGACGGGCCGCGCGGGGGCCGTACGGGGGCCGTAGCGCGGGCGCACGGGCCCCCGTACGCGGCCCCCGGACGTCCGCGCAAGGTCTCCCGAGAGCCCGTGGACGGCCGGTGCAGCCGGGATCCAGGGCCCTTCGAGCACACCTCCGCCGACGCGCGCGAAGTTGGTGAGCCTAGGCAGAGAGGTGTGAGCCGATGTCAGGTGAGCGTGTGCAGCACACGTCGTACTCGGTGGACGTGGCCGCCCCCGCGGGCGTGGTCTACGCGCTGATCGCGGACACGACCCAGTGGCCGCTGTTCGTCCCGCCCAGCATCCACGTGGAGCGGCTGGACTTCGACGGGACCAACGACCGGTTCGGGATGTGGGCGACCGCGGGCGGGACCGTCACGTCCTGGGTGTCCCGGCGGTCCCTGGACCCCGCGCGGCGGACCATCGACTTCCACCAGGAGGTCCCGGCGCCCCCGGCCACCGCCCTGAGCGGCCGCTGGGAGGTCGCCGAACTGGCCGGCGGACGCTCGCGCCTGACCCTGCACCACCGGTTCGCGGTGGCCGAGCGGGACCGGGCCGGCGCCCGGTGGCTCGCCGAGGCCACCGACCACAACAGCCACGCCGAACTGGAGCAGCTCAAGCGGACCGCCGAGCAGTGGTCCGCCCTGGACGGCCTCCTGCTGTCCTTCGAGGACTCCGTGCGCGTCCAGGGACCCCCCGAGCTGGTCTACGACTTCCTGTACCGGGCCGCCGACTGGTCGGTGCACCTGCCCGAGATCACCCGCGCGCAGGTGACCGAGGACCGCACGGGCGTCCAGCGGCTCACCCTGGACACCCTCGCCGCCGACGGCACCGCCGAGAGCGCCGAGTCCGTACGCGTCTGCCTGCCGCACGCCGGCCGGATCGTCTACAAGCGGACCCGCACCCCCCGGCTGCTCGCCGCGCACACCGGCGAATGGTCGGTGGACCCCGACGAGACCGGGGTCACCGCCGTCGCCAGCCACCGGGTCCTGCTGAGCGCGGAGGACATCGAGGCGGTCCTCGGCCCGGGCGCCGACCTCGCCCAGGCCCGCGACCACGTGCGCCGCGGCCTGGGCGGCATCTGTACCCGCGTCCTGCACCTCGCACGGCGGCACGCGGAGACCGCCGTCCCGACGCTGAGCGCGAGGCGGTGACCGGCCGCCCCGGCGAAGGCCCCCGCCCGGCCCCGGCGCACCGGGCCCTCGCCGCACCCCGGCCGCGCAGCCACCCCGCCGCCCCCCTCCAGGTCGACGTGCTCCTCGACGGCCTCACCCACCCGGGGCGGGGCCTGCACACCGGGCAGCTGCACTGGCGGCTGCCCGGGCCGCTCGACACCGAGCGGTTCACCCGCGCCTGGCAGACCGTCACCGACCAGGAGACGGTCCTGCGCACCGCCCTCGCCCCGGCCGGCGCCGGAGCCGGCCCGCCCGGCTTCGCCGTCCACCCGGCCGCCGGGCCCCTGATCGTCCGCCACCACCCCGGCGGCGCCGACTGGGAGGCGCTGCTCGCCGCCGAACGGATGCGCGAGTTCGACCTGACGCGGCCCGACCCGCTGCGGATCGCCCTGCTGGAGGAGGCCGACGGCTCCGCCCGGGTCCTGCTCACCTACCACCGCGCCTTCCTCGACCCCGTCAGCGCCGGCCGGCTCGTGGACGCCTTCCACCGCGCCCACGCCGCCGACGGCCGCCGCCGGGGCGGCGAACGCCGGCCCGACCTGCGCGACCACCTCCAGTGGGTCGGCGCCCGGGACCAGGGCCCCGCCCGCGCGTTCTGGGCCGACGCCGCCCCGCCCGCGGGCTCCGCCACCCTCCCGGCCGGCGACCGAGGCCGCCCCACCCACCAGCGCGGGCACGGCCGGACCCGGCAGCGCCTCACCCCGGCCGAAGCGGTCCGGCTGCGCTCCTGGGCCGCCGCCCTGGGGGCCGCCGAGAGCACCGCCCTCCAGGCCGCGTGGGCGCTGCTGCTGTACCGCGCCCGCGGCGGGCCGCGGGAGACCGCCGGGCCGGTCCCGGTGGCCTTCGCCGCCGCCGTCACCGGCCGGGGCATCCCCCTGGAGGGGGCCGACCGGCTGCCCGGGCCCCTGCTGGGCGCCCTCCCGGTGGCCGTGGAGGTCGGCCCCCGCGCCGCCCTGTCCGCGCTGCTCGGCGCCCTCACCGGGCGGGCCGTGGACCTCACCGCCTACGAGTGGGTCTCGGCCGGGCAGGTGCACCGCTGGTCGGGCCGAGACCCGTACGAGCCGCTGACCGAGTCGGTGCTGACGTTCCTCCCCTCGCGGGAACCCGCGGCGGCCGCGGACGACGGGCGGCCCCCGGCCGCCGGCACGCCGGGTCCGCCCCCCGGGCCCGGGCCGGCGGAGACCTGCGACGCCTACACCGGGACGCCGCTCGCGCTCACCGCACGCCACGACGCGGACGGCGGGCTGCTGCTGACGCTCGTCCACGACCGGACCCGGATCGCCGACGGCGACGCCGCCGAGATCCTCTGGCAGACCACCTGCCTGCTGCGCGGCCTCCCCGTCACGGCCGGCCCCGGCACCACCGTCGACGAGGCCCTGAGCAGCCGGCGGCACCGTCTTCGTCGGCGGCACCTTCTCC
>NZ_JBFBGN010000294.1:0-2589 GCF_040684675.1 Streptomyces sp. NPDC089915
CTCGCGTCCGTGCTCCTCGGCACGCTCCTCGGGCTGGCCGCCGGACTGTCCGGCCGCATGGACCGCGTGCTGCGCCCGGTGCTCGACACCATGCAGGTGCTGCCCGCCTTCGCCTACCTGCTGCCGGTGGTGCTGGTCTTCGGCATCGGCGTGCCGGCCGCGGTCCTGGCGACCGTGGTGTACGCGGCCCCGCCGATGGCCCGCCTCACCGCACTCGGGCTGCGCGGCGCGGACGCCGGGGTCATGGAGGCCGCCGCCTCCCTCGGCGCGACCGGCCGGCAGCGGCTGCTGACGGCCCGGCTGCCGCTGGCCCGCAAGGAACTGCTGCTCGGCGTCAACCAGTCGATCATGATGGCGCTCGGCATGGCCGTGATCGCCTCCGTGATCGGCGCGGGCGGTCTCGGCGACCGGGTCTACCAGGCGCTGGCCTCCGTGGACGTCGGTGCCGCGCTCGCCGCGGGCGTCCCCATCGTGCTGCTCGCCGTGGTCCTGGACCGGGTCACCGCCGCCGCCGGCGCCCGGCTCGGGTCCGCTCCGGCCGCGAGCCCGGCCGGATCCGGCCGGACCCCGGCCCTGGTGTCGGCCGCCCTGGTCGCCGCGATCGCCGCGGCCGGGCACCTCACCGGCCGGCTCGACTGGCCGCGGGCGTGGACCGTGGACACCGCCGGGCCCGTCAACCGGGCCGTGGACTGGATGACCGCGCACCTGTACTCCGGGGTGCCTGTCGTCGGCGGCACCGCCGACTGGGCCTCCCACCTCACCACCGGCGTCCTCAACCCGCTCCGCTCGGGCCTGCAGTGGCTGCCCTGGTGGTCGGTCCTGCTGGCCGTCGGCGCCCTCGCCCTGCTCATCGGCACCTGGCGGACCGCCGCCACCGCCGTCCTGGCCATGGCGGCGATCGGCGTCCTCGGCGTGTGGGGGCCCGCCCTCGACACCCTCTCCCAGGTGCTCGCCGCCGTCGCCGTGACCCTGCTGCTCGGCTTCGCCCTCGGCGCGGCCGCCGCGCGCGGCGCCCGCCTCGACCGGATGCTGCGGCCCGTCCTCGACGTGTTCCAGACGATGCCCCAGTTCGTCTACCTGATCCCGGTGGTCGCGCTGTTCGGCGTGGGCCGCGCCCCGGCCGTCGCCGCGGCCGTGGTGTACGCGCTGCCCGCGGTGGTGCGCATCACCGCGCAGGGCCTGCGGGCGGTCGACCCGGGCGCGGTGGAGTCCGCGCGGTCCCTCGGGGCGACCGGACGCCAGCAACTGCTCCAGGTCCAGCTGCCGCTGGCCCGGCCGGCCCTGCTGCTGGCCGTCAACCAGGGCGTGGTCCTGGTCCTGGCCGTGGTCGTGATCGGCGGCCTGGTGGGCGGCGGGGCGCTCGGCTACGACGCCGTGTTCGGCCTCGCCCAGGGCGACCTGGCCACCGGTCTCGTCGCCGGTGCCGCGATCGTCTGCCTGGGCCTGGTGCTCGACCGGGTCACCCAGCCGACGCGACGCCGCACCCGCACCGGAGAGGGGGCCTGAGATGGCTCGCACCCGTACCGCCGCCCTGGCCGCCGCCGCGGCCCTGACCGTCGGGGCCGGCCTCACCGGCTGCGGCGCCGCCGACATGACCCGCCAGTCCTCCCCGTTCGCGGACACCGGGGGGTCGTCCCGGACGGTGACGCTGTCCGTGCAGTCCTGGGCGGGCGCCCAGGCCGACGCCGCCGTCGCCCAGTACCTGCTGGAACACGAGCTCGGCTACCGCGTGGACACCGTGCAGATCGACGAGGTGCCCGCCTGGGACGCACTCAGCCAGGGCCGGGTCGACGCCATCCTGGAGGACTGGGGCCACCCGGACCAGGAGAAGCGCTACATCGAGGGCAAGGGCACCATCGCCCGCGGCGGCGACCTGGGCGTCACCGGGCACATCGGCTGGTTCGTGCCCACGTACTTCGCCGAGCAGCACCCCGACGTCACCGACTGGCGGAACCTGGACAAGTACGCCGCCGAGCTCCGCACCGCGGAGAGCGGCGGCAAGGGACAGCTCCTCGACGGCTCCCCGTCGTACGTCACCAACGACAAGGCGCTGGTGAAGAACCTGGGCCTGGACCTCCAGGTGGTCTTCGCGGGCTCCGAGGCGGCCCAGATCACGCAGATCAAGCAGTTCGCCAAGGAGAAGAAGCCCTTCCTGACCTACTGGTACGAGCCGCAGTGGCTGTTCGAGAAGGTGCCCATGACGGAGGTGAAGCTGCCCGAGTACAAGGAGGGCTGCGACGCCGACCCGGAGAAGGTCGCCTGCGCGTACCCGCACACCCCGCTGCAGAAGTTCCTCAACGCCCGCTTCGCGAAGGACGGCGGAGACGCGGCCGCCTTCCTGAAGAGGTTCCGCTGGACGACGGACATGCAGAACGAGGTCGCGCTGATGATCGCGGAGGACAAGCTGACCCCGCGGGAGGCGGCGGCCCGCTGGGTGAAGGAGAACCGCGCCACCTGGCAGACCTGGCTCCCCGCCTGAGGCCGGACGGCGGCGGGCTCCCCGGCCGGGGAGCCCGCCGTCGCCTCCACCGCCTCCGGTAACGTCGCGGCGTGACGACGACCTACGTACTGGACGGCCGGCGGCTCCAC
>NZ_JBFBGN010000295.1:0-2510 GCF_040684675.1 Streptomyces sp. NPDC089915
TCAAAGATGGAAACGGTTGTCAAAAAGGCAGGTGAAGGGTCCGCGGGAGCATGCTACGCCGAGTTCGGCACCGACTGGCACGACCCCCTCACCGCCGCCCCGCCCGTCGAACGGCCCGCCACCGCCTCCTGCCGGGTCACCCTCGCCGAGGCGCAGTTCCGCGACTTCACCCCCTACCGGGGCGATTACACCCCGCCGGAGGGCTGCGGCCGCTCCGGCTGGGCCAAGGTGGTGCTCCGCCTCGACGGCAAGGTCAAGGGCCGCCAGTACGACCGCCTCGGCAACCTCACCGTCGGCGGCGTGGAGATCCTCGCCACCTCCACCCCGGAACCCTCGCCCGAGGGCATCGAATGGTCCGTCGAGAAGGACGTCACCCACTACCGCGACGTCCTCAGCCGGCCGCAGTCCGTCGAGATGCTGATCGGCAACGTCGTCGATGACACCTACACCGGCGTCATCGACGTCAAGGCCACCCTCACCTTCTACGCCGCCGAGGGCCGCACCCGCCCCGCCCCCACCCCCGACCGGGTCCTCCCGCTCACCGGATCCGACCGGGGAGGGGCCGCCGTCACCACCCCGCGCAACACCGAACGGATCCTCGCCGAGGTGTACGCCAGCGGCTCGGGCGGCGGCTGCGAGGAGTACTGGTACATGACCGTCCCCGACGCGGCCCCCTACTCCTGCAAGGCCGCCGGCGGCCCCCACCGCGAGGTCCGGGTCTCCGTCGACGGACGGCTCGCCGGAATCGCCGCGCCCTTCCCCACCGTCTGGACCGGCGGCTGGTCCAACCCCTTCCTCTGGTACGTCACCCCCGGCCCCCGCGCCTTCGACGTCCGGCCCCTGGTCTACGACCTCACCCCCTTCGCCGCCCTCCTCAACGACGGCCGCCCGCACCGCGTCGAGGTGGCCGTCGCCGGGGTCCCGGCCGGCCAGAGCGGCTGGAACGCCCCCGCCAACCTGCTGCTGTGGCAGGACCGCGGCCGCGAGGTCGTCACCGGCGCCCTCACCCGCCACGAGGAGGGCGCCCCCACCGGCTCCTCCCGCTGGACGCCCGCCGCCCCCGGCGGCGAACACCGCCTGGACACCGACGGCGCCCACCGCCTCACCCTCGCCGGGTACCTCGACACCTCCCACGGCCGCGTCACCACCACCGTCACCCGGACCGTCGGCGCCACCTCCGTGCACCGCTGGACCGACGGCGAGAACCGCGACGCCCTCACCGCCTCCTGGAACGACGAGGAGAGCGTCACCCGGGGCGCCGGGACCACCCGCACCACCCGCGCCTACACCATGGACGGCGAGACCACCCTCGGCGCCGGCGACCGGCTGCGCACCGTCCTCTCCCTGGGCGACCGGGCCGACACCGTCACCCTGCGCGGCGGCCGCCAGACCGGCCGGACCCGCCTCGACGACCGGTACACGGGAGACGCCTCCTACACGGCCGGCGTCCCGCGCGACCAGCGGCACGCGGTCGGCACCACCACCGCCCGCTACCAGCTGTACGGGTCCGAAATCGGGGGAGGCTGTTACGACCGTACGGTGTCCACCGCGCAGGGAGCCCTCACGGCGGACCGCCGCCGCTGCTGACGGTGGCGCCCTCTACGATGACCGGCCATGGACACGAGTGAGGCCGGCAGACGGCTGGTCGACGGCCGTTTCGAACTGATCGCACCCCTGGGCGCCGGAGGCATGGGAACGGTGTGGCGCGCCCGCGACATCGCCCTGCACCGCGAGGTCGCCCTCAAGGAGGTGCGCCCGCCGGACCCGGCCTCCGAGGCCGCCGATCCCGGGCTCTCCGCCCAGATGCGGGAACGCGCCGTGCGCGAGGCCCGGGCCCTGGCCCGCCTCGCGCACCCCGGCGTGGTGACGATCCACCACATCGTCGAACCCGCCCCCGGCACCGACGGCCACCCGTGGATCGTGATGGAGCTGGTGAAGGGCGGCTCCCTGCACGACCGGCTGGCCGACGGCCCCATGCCGGCCGCCGAGGTGCTGCGGCTCGGGCTCGACGTCCTGTCCGCGCTGCGCGCCGCGCACGCCGAAGGGGTCCTCCACCGGGACGTGAAACCGGCCAACGTGCTGCTGCGGCCCGACGGCGCGGCCGTCCTGACCGACTTCGGCATCGCCGCCCTCGGCGGGGCGACCGCCCTCACCTCCACCGGGGTGCTGATCGGCTCGCCCGAGTACATCGCGCCCGAACGCGCGCGGGGCGAGGAGGGGCTCGCCGCCTCCGACCTGTGGTCGCTCGGCATGATGCTGTACGTGGCCGCCGAGGGCACCCACCCGCTGCGCCGGGCCACCAGCCTCGCCACCGTCGTCGCCGTCCTCGACGACCCGATCCCGCCGCCGGTGCGCTCCGGCCCGCTGGGCCCCGTACTGGAGCGGCTGCTCGTACGGGACCCGGCCGTGCGGCCCGACGGCGCGGAACTGGAAGCACTGCTCCGCGCCGCGAGCGCCGCCGTGCGCCGCGCGGATCTTCTCCCGCGCGCCCGCGTCCAGCTCGCCGGCGG
>NZ_JBFBGN010000296.1:0-2487 GCF_040684675.1 Streptomyces sp. NPDC089915
CGCGAGGAGCTGACCGAGCCGGACCTTCAGGCCGTCCAGGACCGGCCCTTCGCGGGCGGAGAACGTACCGCGCGGATAGTCGACGCCGTACACGCCGTACCGGCGGTGCATCTCCTCGTCGGGGCACAGTCGGACGACGCCATGGGCTTCCAGCGCGGCGGCCAGGTGGGACTTCCCGGCCCCGGGCAGCCCGACCAGCAGTAAGCAACGCGGCGGCCCGTCCGGGCGGCTGGGGAGCGGGGAGTTGGGCGGCATCCGCGCACGCTACCGCCGCCCGCCCCGGCTCGGCCCCCCGATTCCTGAGCGGGTGGGTCGGCGGCCCGGCGCCGAGTGGTTCCGATCGGAGCCCTGTCCGAGACGGACGGGCAGGGGAAGACGGCTACCTACCTGCGTCCAGGGGCTGCCCTTGAGCCACCGGGCCGTCCAGAGGAGCTCTGGTCACCGCCGTGCTCAGCAGTCGGATGTCGTACTCCGTCCAGCAGTCGGAGATCTCGGTGCCGACCTCAGCGCCGCAGCGGGCGCACAGCAGGTTCGGGCCGTTGAGGCCGTCCCGGCGGCAACACCCGTAGAGCCGGGACGGGTCCAGGTGCGGCCGCATCAGTGCGCCGTCCAGCGGGTTGATCACCCAGGTGGCGACCCGGCCGGCGGGACCGTACGGATCGGGGTCGCGGGCGAAGGACTCCACGGGCACGGTCGACGGGCCGTACGTGTAGTGCTCCCTGCCCCGAACCGACGGCAGCCGCCTCCAGGTACGCGGCTCCAGCGGATTCGACAGGGGAGCGGCGCACGACCGGCAGCTGAAGACGAACGCCGGCACTGTACATACCGCATGCGTTTCCATGATTGCCATCCAACACCGGAGCCCGGCGGAACGCCAGGTCCGCCTGGGACCCGGTAGGCCCACGCAACGGGGTGCCCGCCCGCTGCCGTCGGACTCGCCCCCGGTGGGCCTCAGCGGCCCCGGGGGATCCCCCGTTCGGGCGGTTGGGCGTGGCCTCGGCGGAGGCGTCGCAGACCCCGGTGACGTCGGCGTTCGGAGGTGCGGAGCGCGTGTGCCGAGCCCCCGCGTCGATGGCGCTCGAACCGTCTCCCGTGCCGGCGCCGTTAGCCTCTGGGCCTGTTCCACGGCCCGTACGCGGGCCCCTCACGGAGTGGGAGTCACGGAATGCGCGTCTCAGTGATCGGCTGCGGGCACCTCGGCATCCCCCACGCGGCGGCGATGGCCGAACTCGGTCACGAGGTCATCGGCGTGGACGTCGACCGGAGCAAGGTCGACCGCCTCAACGCCGGCGAATGCCCCATCTACGAGACGGGTCTGCCCGACCTGCTCACCCGCCACACCGCCGCCGGACGGCTCCGGTTCACCACCGACGTCCGCGAGGCCGCCGCCTTCGCCGAGCTGCACTTCATCGGCGTCGGCACACCCATCGACGCCGACGGCCGCTCCTACGACACCGGGCAGGTCTACGGAGCGATCCGCCAGCTCGCCCCGCACCTGGCACGGCCGTGCACGATCGTCGGCAAGTCCACCGTCACCGTGGGCACCACCGCCCAGGTCACCGCGCTCGCCCAGCGCCTGGCGCCGGCCAGGAGCGCGGTGGAGGTGGTCTGGAACCCGGAGTTCCTGCGGGAGGGCCACGCCGTGGAGGACACCCTGCGCCCGGACCGGATCATCGCCGGGCTGACCACCGCCGCCGGTGAGAAGGCGATCCGGGCCGTCTACGCCCCGATCCTGGACACCGGGGTCCCGCTCTTCGTCACCGACCCGCAGACCGCCGAACTCGCCAAGGGCGCCGCCAACACCTTCCTCGGGCTGAAGATCAGCTACATCAACGCCGTCGCCGACATGTGCGACGCCGCGGGAGGCGACGTCTCGCGGATCGTGGACATCCTCGGCATCGACCCCCGCATCGGCAGCGGCGGCATGCGCCCCGGCATCGGCTACGGCGGCGGTTGCCTCCCCAAGGACGTCCGCGCCTTCACCGCGTCCGCCCGTCAGCTCGGCGCCGACCGGGCCGCCGGACTGCTCCGCGCGGCCGAGGAGATCAACGAGAGCCGGACCCCGGTCGCCGTCGCCCTCGTGACGCGGGCGCTCGGACGGCCGCTCGCGGGCGCGGCGATCACCGTGTGGGGGGCGGCGTTCAAGCCCGGCACCAACGACGTCCGCGAGTCCCCGGCGCTGTCCCTCGCGCAGGCCCTGCGGCAGGCGGGCGCGTCGGTCACGGTCCACGACCCGCAGGCGGTGGCCACCGCGATGCGGCGCAATCCGGAGTTCGAGTACACGGAGGATCTGGCGCCGTCGGTGCACGGCGCGGAGGCGGTGGTACTCGCCACCGAATGGCCCGAGTACCGGGAGGCCGACCCCGCGGCGCTGGTGTCGGCCCCCGCGCACCCCCTGATGGTCGACTGCCGCACCACCCTCGACGCCGACCGCTGGCGCGCGGCCGGCTGGACGATCCACCAGCTGGGCCGCCCCGGCCGGTAGAG
>NZ_JBFBGN010000297.1:0-2470 GCF_040684675.1 Streptomyces sp. NPDC089915
GTGGGCAGGCCCGCGGCCAGCAGCGCACGGACCCGCCGCACCGCCTCCACCGTCCGGTCGTCGTACTCCCGGTACCCGTTGGCCCGCCGCTCCGCGTCGATCAGCCCCGTCCGCTCGTAATAGCGCAGCAGACGCTCACTGACCCCCGTACGACGTGACAGCTCCCCGATCAGCACCGAGCGCCGCTCCCTTCGACTTGACCTTCCAACGGTGTCAGGGAGCAACAGTGTGCCGACCGCCCGAATTCCGGGTCCGGTCGCCACCAGGGAGAGTGAACCGTTGATCATCGATGCGCACAGCCATGTCCATGACTCCGTCGAGGCCCACGTGCGGCTGCTGGACGAGGCCGGGGCCGACCGCGCCGTCCTGTTCGCCACCCGCCCCCACCCGGAGCGGGCCGACGACCTCGCCGAACTGCGGCGGGAGATGGCGGTGCTGAACGAGGCGCTCGCGGGCGGAGCCGGTACGGCCGAGGGTCACCGCCGGGCATGGCGGGAACTGGACGACGCCCTCGCCGCGCACCCGGAGCGGTTCATCGGCTTCCTGTCCGTGCCGCTGGACGAGGAGCCGGAGGAGATCGCCGCGATCGTGGAACGGGAGGTCGTCGGACGCGGGTTCCACGGCATCGGAGAGCTGACGCCGCCGCCGGGACGGGCGGCCCTGGTCGAACCCGTGCTGCGGGCGGCGGCCGACCACGGCCGGCTGCCCGTCGTCGTCCACGGATCGGCCCCGACCACGGCGGACGACCTGACGACGCTGTCCACGCTCGCCCGCCGGTACCCGAGGGTCCCCCTGGTGGTCAGCCAGCTCGGCGGGGCCCACTGGATGCAGGCGGTCGACCTGGTGCGGGACACCCCGAACATGTACCTGGAACTGTCCACGGCCGGCATCGTCTTCGCGGTCCGCCTGGCCATCAAGGAACTCCCGGACCGAACCCTGTTCGGCTCGGACGCCCCGTACGGCGACCCGGTCCTGGCCCGCGCCATGGTGGAACGGGTCACCGCCCCGGGCGGGGTACGCGAAGCGGTCCTCGGCGGGACGATGGCCGCCCTGGTCGGCCTCGGCTGACCCCGGCTGTCTAGAGTGCGGGCATGGCCGTTCCCGAGATCATCCCCATCGCCCACGAGCCGGGCCATCGTACGAGCACCATCGGCCGGTTCCGCGGTGGCCAGTTCCTGGCCTCGGTCACCTATGCGCTCCCGGACGGGTTCACGCGGGGGGACGGCTGGGAGGAGCACAAGAAGCTCTTCGCCGTGCTGCACACCTTCGACCACGATGGCCACCACCAGGGATCCGACATCTGGTGCGCGGGTACGTGGGCGGAGCAGCGCAGGCGCCCGTATGGCGAGGGTTCCGTGGCCGCCCGCGCGGAAGCCCGGCTGAGCGTCGTCCTCGCGGGCCTCGCGGAGCGTGAGTACGGCGACATCGCGATCCGGCCATTCCGTCTCACCGTTGACGGCGTGTGCTTCGGCCTCGTCACGGAGTGCCACGCGGAGGACGAGGCCGGCGAGGACGACTGGGCCGAGCTCTATCCGGACCGGCTGGGCTTCTCGGCCCCGTGGAACGGCACCTACGACAGCTGACGACCGCGCCCGGGGGAGCGGAACCGCAGACCCCTTCGCCCCCGGGTCACCCTCGTTTGTTGCGTACGGCGAGTACCGCCCCGGCCAGGCCGGCGACGCCTCCGCTGATCAACGGCACCGCCTGCAACGACGCCTCGCGGTCCACCGCGTGGAAGCCGAGCCAGACGAAGGCCAGGCCGAAGCCGATGACGATCAGGTACTCCAGCAGCCGGAACCCGTACCCCATCCACTGGTCCAGCCGCTCCTGCCGCAGCTGACGCTCGACGAGCCGGCGGCGCCACGCGAGGTGGTCCGCCTCGATGCCGTTCCACTTCGCGGCCTCGTCGGCGTTGGGGAACTGGGGTACGAAGCCGGCGGACGTCGGCATGAACGCCGCCTGGCCCGCGCCGGCTTCGGGAGCCGGCGCCGACGGCGGTGAGGGTGGCGGCGCCGAGGGCGGCAGGGGGCTCGCCTCGTACTCAGACACCGGTGCCACCGTCCCCACCCTCGTGCCGCGAGGCCCCGGCCGTCAGCCGGTCCAGCCGCCGCAGCTCCCTGTCCACTGCTTCCTCGGCATCCGCCCGCCGCGCCCGTCGCTCCTCCCGCGACCAGGGCTCGGGCGGCGCCACCGACCGCAGGAGCCGGTCCACGGGTCCCGCCCGGCCGGCCCGCCGTGCGCGTCGGCCACGGCGCAGCGCGATGCGGACCTGGACGGCCAGCAGCCCGACCCCGAGGCCGAACCCCGCCCAGGGCAGGGCCCCGATGAGCAGATCCGGCCCCCCGTCGGAGTCCAGGAGCGCGAGGAGGAGCCACACCACGAGCACCGCCGCCAGCAGCACCGCGAGGCCCGTACTGATTCCGGACCCCGAGGCCAGGGCCCGCCGGGGCGGGACCGAGGTCCAGGCGGG
>NZ_JBFBGN010000298.1:0-2440 GCF_040684675.1 Streptomyces sp. NPDC089915
AGCGGACCCTGGGCGTGCAGCTGCTGGACCGCACCGGCCGCACGGTGCGGCTCACCGACGCCGGCGCCGTCTACGCCGAGCACGCCCGCCGCGCGCTGCGCGACCTGGCCGCCGCCGAGCGCGCCGTCCACGACGTCACGGACCTCTCCCGGGGCCACCTGCGCCTGGGCGTCACCCCCACCTTCACCGCCTACCTGGTCGGCCCGCTCACCGCCGAGCTCCACGCCCGCCACCCCGGCATCGGGCTGACGCTGACGGAGATGCCCCAGGACCGCATCGAGGCGGCCCTGCTCGCCGACGGGCTCGACCTCGGGATCGCCTTCGACGGCCCCCACCCACCCTCCGTCACCGCCACGGCCCTGTTCACGGAGACCCTCAGCCTCGTCACCGGCCCCGCGCACCCCCGTGAGGGCGAGACGCCCGGCCCGCTACCCGTCCGCGCCGTCGAGGACGAGCAACTCGCGCTGCTCAGAGGGGACTTCGCCACCCGTGAGCACATCGACGCCTACTTCGCACGCCACGGCGTCCAGCCGCGCATCGCGGTCGAGGCCAACTCCCTCCAGGCCCTCACCGAGATCGTCCGGCGCACCCCCCTCGCCACCGTCCTGCCCGACGCCGTCACCCACGACCACCCCCACCTCACCCCCGTCCCCCTCGACCCGCCCCTGCCCAGCCGCACCGTCACCCTCCTGCACCGCGAAGGCGCCTACCGGAGCGCCGCCGCGCGGGCCTTCACTGCGCTCGCCCACGACCTCGTCCGCGCACGCGGCTACGCGCCGGCCCCGTGAACCGGGGTCGCGGCTGAGGCCAGGGCCCGGGGGAGCCCGGCGCGGATGCCCGCGATCAGGGTGCGGCTCGCTTCGAGGGCGGCCGCCTTGGCCTGGACGGGGTTGGTGTCGGCCCGCTGGTGGAGGACCACGCCGAGGATGAGCCGCTGCGCACCCCCGACCTCCTGGGTGGCGGCCCACATCAGGTTGCCGCCCGCCGGGGTCGAGGAGCCGGTCTTCAGGCCTATGACCCCGTCCTGGCCGAGCAGGGTGTTCGTGTTGTGGATCTGCGTGCCGGTGCCGGGGGCCGTGATGGCGGGCAGGGCGACGACCTGCCGGAAGGCCGCGTCCTTCATGACGGCGCGGGCCAGCTTCAGCTGGTCGGCCGCCGTGCTGCGGGTGCTGGACTCCATGCCGGCGACGCCGGTGTAGGTGGTGCGGTCCATCCCGAGCCGCCGGGCGGCCCGGTTCATCTTCTTCACGAACTCCCGCTCGTCCCCGGCGTCCCAGCGGGCGAGCAGCCGGGCGACGTTGTTGCCGGAAGGCACCAGCATCAGCTCCAGCAGCTCCCGCTGGGTGTACGCGCGTCCGGCCACCACCGGGGCGGTGGACTCCGTCGCGGAGAAGGACTCGTCGGCGGCGCGCTGGTCGGCGACCACCGTCTCCCCCGGCTCGTCGGGACGCAGCGGATGGCCGCCGAGGACGACGTAGGCGGTCATGACCTTGGTGACGCTGGCGATCGGCACCGGCCGCTGCGCGCCCTTGGAACCGAGGCTGCCGACGCCCTCCACCTCGGCGGCCGCCTGGCCCTCCGTCGGCCAGGGCAGCTCCAGGGCCCCGGCCAGGGAGCCGAGCGCGTCGGCGGCCTGGTCGTGCCGGGCGTCGCCGCCCCAGGCGTACCAGCCGCCCGTGCCGGCCGTGAACACGGCGGCGAGGGCCACGGGCACCAGGACGGACCTGCGGAGGCGGGGGCGGAAGGCGAAGAGGGAGCGGAGGCGGCAGCGGAGACGGGGGCGGTTTGACGTGGGTTCGACGGGCATGGGGAAGGACCTCCCGGGGGACGGATACGGCGGTGCGGCGGTCGTCCGCACCCGCAACACCCTCGGGGAGTGGCTCTTCCGGACCGGTGCGGCCGCGTTTCCGCGGCCGCGAGGTCGTATTGCGGTTCCGTTTCAGCCCGCGGAAGGCTCAGGCCAGAAGGTCCAGGGTGGCCACCGCGCCTCCGCCCGGGTCGTTGGCGAAGGTGAGGCGGGCTCCGAGGACCTCCGCCTGCCCCAGGGCGATGGTCAGTCCGAGTCCGTGTCCCCGGCCCCGTTCCGCCGACCCGGTGCGGAAGCGCTGCGGACCCTCGGCGAGGAGGTCGGCGGGGAATCCCGGCCCGTGGTCGCGTACGACGATCCGCGCGCCCTCGACGGCGACCTGTACGGGCCCCGCGCCGTGCCGGTGCGCGTTGGTGACCAGGTTGACGACGATCCGCTCCACCCGGCGCGGATCGGTCTCGACCGGCTCGGCGTTCTCCTGTGCCCCCTCGACCCGGGTGTCCGTCCCGGTCCGGCGGACCACGTCGGCGACGAGTTCGCCCAGGGGCACCGGGTCGGTACGGGCCCGTTCGTCGTCCGTCTTGGCCTCGACCGCCTCCGTGGTGGAGAAGAGGACGGCCGGGTCCAGGTTGC
>NZ_JBFBGN010000299.1:0-2415 GCF_040684675.1 Streptomyces sp. NPDC089915
GTCCTGCTGCTCCATTGACCTATGTCTCCAAGATCGATTCATGATCCTATTCCCCGGTGGGAGGACCGGCGTCCGTGCGTCCTGGCGGAGACTTGCAGGGCGCGGTGGCCCGGCCGGTCGGGTGCCGCGGTCTCGGACCGTCGATCCAAGGACTTCCATCGTGAGCGAGCGTGTTCTCATCCCCCGTAACCGGGGGTTCCTCTTCCTCGACGCCCATCCGGCCGGCTGTGCGCGGGTGGTGGCCGACATGTGGCGGGCCTGTCCCGATCCCGTCGAGGTGCCGGACGGGGACGGGCCGGTGGCGCTGGTCATCGGGGCCTCGGCCGGGTACGGGCTGGCGGCCACCGTCGCCGGGCTCAAGCGGGCCGGTGTCCGGGGGATCGCCGTCTCCTTCGAGAAGGCGCCCACCGAGCGGCGGACCGCCACGGGCGGCTGGTACCGCACCGCCGCCACCGCCGACATCGCCCGTGCCGCCGGGCGGGACATGGTCTTCCTCAACGGCGACGCGTTCTCCGACGCGATGAAGGAGCAGGTCGCCGACCTCATCGAGGAGCGTTTCGGCGGCAGGCTGGACTACCTCGTCTACTCGGTGGCCGCGCCCCGCCGCACCGACCCCGACACCGGGGCCGCGTACGCCTCCGTGCTCCGGCCGATCGGCGAGGCGAACCGTACCAAGACCCTCGTCTTCGACGACCAGGGCGTACCCGAGGTCCGCGAGGTCGAGACCGCGCCGGCCGAGGGCGACGACGTCGAGCAGACCGTGGCCGTGATGGGCGGCGCGGACTGGGAGCGCTGGATCGACCACCTGTCCGGCCGGGGGCTCGTCGGCGAGGGCTTCGCCACCGCCGCGCTGTCGTACATCGGCTCGCCGCTGACGGCCGCGATCTACCGGCAGGGCACGATCGGCGCGGCCAAGGCCCACCTGGAGGCCACCGCCCGCACCCTGGACGAGCGGCTCGGCAAGGCGGTGGGCGGGCGGGCCGTGACCTCCGTCAACGGCGCCGCCGTCACCCAGTCCTCCACCGCCATCCCCGGCATCGCCCTGTACACGGGCCTGCTGCGCGGCGTCCTCGGCGAGGCCCTGGTCCCGCCGGTCCGGCAGTTGGCCGAGCTGTGGGACCAGCTCACCGGCGCCGCCCCGCTCGCCGTGGACGAGGAGGGCCGGATCCGCCTGGACACCTGGGAACTCACCGACGGGGTCCAGACGTCCGTCGCCGAACGCTGGGAGGCCGCCACGACGGACACCATCGCCGCGCTCGCCGACCTCGACTGGTTCCACGCCGAGGTCCGGCGCCTGTACGGGTTCTCCGTCCCGGGCGTCGACTACACGGTGCCGGTGACCACCGACGTCCCCTGGCCGGCGCCCGTGTCCTGACCCCGGGCCCTGCCGAGGGCCGGGGGCCGGGTCACGGCGTCGGGGGCCGGTCGCGCGGGGTCTTCGTGCGGGCCGCGCCCAGGACGAAGAGGAGGACCAGCAGGGAGACCGCCAGCGCCCACGCCGAGACGTGTTCGCCCAGCAGCAGGGCCGCCCAGGCGAGGGTGAGCAGGGGTTGCAGGAGCTGGACCTGGCTGACGCGGGCCGTGCCGCCCCGGGCCAGGCCCGTGTTCCAGGGGATGAAGGCGAGGAAGGAGCTGACGAGGGCCACGTAGAGGAAGCCGGCCGCGCCCGGCAGGGTGACGCCGTCGAGGCTCTGGTGGGTGACGATCCAGGTGACGACGCAGGTCGTCAGGGCCAGGGGCATGCCGAAGACGATGCCCCAGGATATGGCCCGTATCGCGCCGTGTTCCCGCGTCAGGGCGGCGCCCTCCGCGTAGCCCAGGCTTCCGGTGACGACGGCCAGCGCCGTGAACACGTCGCCCGGGGCGGGCGGTTGCAGGCCGTTGCGGGCGAGGCTGAAGCCCACCACGGCGAGCGCGCCGCCCACCGCGCAGGCCCAGAACGCCCGGGTCGGGCGTTCGTCGCCCCGGAAGGAGGCCATCACCGCCGTGGCGAGCGGCATCAGCCCGAGGATCACGGCGGCGTTGGCCGAGGAGCCGTAGACGAGGGCGAAGGCGGTGAAGAGGGGGAAGCCCACCACGTTCCCGAAGACCAGGAAGCCGATCTTCTTCAGCGCCCGGGCGGGCGGCCTCGCCCCTCCACCGCGCAGGAGGAAGCCGGCGGCCAGCGGGAAGGCGAGGACGGTGCGCCCGGCCGCGACCAGCACGGGATGGAACTCCCGGACGGCGAACTTCGTCGCCGGCAGGGTGAAGCTGAAGCACAGCACGCCCAGCGCGCCGAGGAGGATGCCCAGTGTTCTCCCGTCGAGCCGCCGCGGGGCCTTCGACGCCGCCCCGTCCGCCCCGTCCGCCCTGTCCGCCCCGTCCACCGTGTCCGCCCTGTCCACCGTCTTCACCCTGCCGCCTCCGTGGTCGCCC
>NZ_JBFBGN010000300.1:0-2411 GCF_040684675.1 Streptomyces sp. NPDC089915
CGCCCCGGGGCCCGGCCGCTCGCACCGTGCGGGGAGGGATCCCGCCGGCACCGCCTCCGTGTCGCCGACGCCGGTGGGCCGCATCCGGGCCGCGAGGCCGCAGAATCCGTACTCGGCGCGACGACGGGGGAGGGCGAACGCACGGATGCCAACCGATGTACGGAGTCCGGCGGACGCGCCCCCCACCCGGTCCTACGGAGAACAACGCTTTACCCGCACTGGATGGCATGTTCCGGTCAACGCTGCGAGGCTGCCTACCGGTGTCCCCCCAACCGGGGACACGGCACGTCTCACCACGGCGCCCGCCCCAACCGGGCGCCCCCGAGGCCGTCCGCCCGGCGCACCCCGGCCGGTGCCGGACGGCCACCGAGCAGGCCGGGATCCCGGCCTCCGAGAAGGAGTTCCGTGTGAGAGCCACCCCCCACAAGGCCTTCGCCGCGACCATGACCGCCGTCGCCGCACTGGCCACGGCCGCGCTGCTCCCCGCAGTACCGGCCGCCGCGTCATCAGCCGCCGCAGGATCGGCGCGCACCGCCCCGGCGGCGCAGAGCGGCACCTCCGCCCGTACCGCCCCCGCCCACCAGGCCGCGGCCCCGCGCACGGCCGCCGCCTGCACCCCGGCGCAGGTGGTCGCCAACGGCGGCTTCGAGGGCGGTACTTCGCCCTGGAGCCAGTCGCAGACCGGCCTCATCACCAACCGCACCGGCCAGAGCGCCCACGCCGGCGGCTACTTCGCCTGGCTGAACGGCGTCGGCTCGACCCACACCGACACGCTCTCCCAGAGCGTTACGATCCCCTCCGGGTGCAGCACCGCCACCCTCACCTTCTGGCTGCACGTCGACACCGCCGAGCGGACCACGTCCGTCAAGTACGACACCCTCACGGCGAAGATCGGCAGCACGACCCTCGCCACGTACTCGAACCTCGACAAGAACACCGGGTACGTACAGAAGTCCATCGACGTCTCGGCCTTCGCCGGCCAGACCGTGACCGTCGCCTTCACCGGTTCCGAGGACTCCAGCCTCCAGACCAGCTTCGTCGTCGACGACGTCGCCCTCGACACCTCCGGCGGCACCGTCCCGCCGGCCGACTCCACCCGTACGCCGGCCACGCCCTCGTACACCGTCAACCTCAGCAGCGACGCGAACGGCTTCGTCTGGACCGGCCACGAGACCGCGTCCTTCACCAACGCCGCCGCCACCCCGCTGAACGAGGTGTACCTGCGGCTCTGGGACAACTACCACGGCACCTGCCAGGCCATGCCGATCAACGTCACCAACGTCACCGGCGGCACCGCCGGAGCCCTCTCGGTCGCCTGCACCGCCCTCAAGATCACCCTGCCCGCCCCGCTCAACCAGGGCCAGAGCGCCACGATCGGCTTCGACCTGGCCATCACGGTCCCCAGCGGCGCCGACCGCTTCGGCCACGACGGGGCGTTCAGCAACGTCGGCAACGCCCTGCCGGTGCTCGCCGTCCGTGACGGCGCGGGCTGGCACCTGGACCCGTACACGAACAACGGCGAGTCCTTCTACTCCCTGGCCTCCGACTTCGACGTGACCCTCGACCACCCCACCAACCTGATGGTCCCGGCCACCGGCACCTCGGTCGACACCCCCGGCACCAGCGGCCGCACGGTCACCCGGGCCACCGCCGCCAAGGTGCGCGACTTCGCCTGGGGCGCCGGCCCGTTCAGCAAGATCTCCGGCACCTCGGCCGCCGGTACGCCGATCAACATCTACTCCGTCTCCGGGATCAGCGCGAGCGACGCCCAGTCGATGCTGAGCACCGCGAAGACCGCGATCGACGCCCACGCGGCACGCTTCGGGGCCTACCCGTACGGCGAACTGGACGCGATCATCGACAACAACTACTGGTTCGGCGGCATGGAGTACCCCGGCTTCGTCCTCGACCTGGTGAGCACCACGGCGCTGACCCACGAGATCGGCCACCAGTGGTTCTACGGCATCGTCGGCGACGACGAGTACACGAGCCCCTGGCTGGACGAGGCGTTCACCGACTACGCCACCGACCTGGCCCTCGGCAAGACGGGCACCAACTGCTGGAACAGCGTCTCCTGGGCCTCCTCGGCCGAGAAGATCACCAACTCGATGGCCTACTGGGACGCGAACTCCTCCCGCTACTCGACCGTCGTGTACGGCTACGGCAAGTGCGCCCTGCACGACCTGCGCCGCCAGCTCGGTGACACCGCGATGGCCAAGCTGCTGAAGGACTACGCCACCTCGCACTGGTACGGCGTCTCGACGACGGCGGAGTTCAAGGCGGCGGCCCAGGCGGCCTCGTCCACGGACCTCACGTCGTTCTGGACCCAGCACCGCATCGAGGGCTGACCCTCATCGCGGTGCACCGCATTGCTCCGCACCGCACGGGCACGGTCCGCCGGGGGCTCAGCA
>NZ_JBFBGN010000301.1:0-2391 GCF_040684675.1 Streptomyces sp. NPDC089915
GGCGCTCCATGTCAGGCCGTGCCAGCAGGCATACATCTCCACCACGAGGTCGTGAGGTGCTTTGTCCCCGTACTGGCACAGGGTCAGCTTGACGAAGAAGTCCTCGTCGGCGGCCAGCAGGTCCACGACATCAGCGGGGAGGCGTTCCAGCATCGCGATGCTCCGGCGCAGCAGGACATGGCCCGAGCGGGCCGCCCGACGCGCGACCTGCGGCTCATGGCCGCGCTCTGCGATCCAGCGAGGCGGCACGTGGTAGCCGTGCGGTACGACATAGGCGATGGCTGAGCGCTGTTCCTCGGTGAGATCCTCGCGCATCGACAGGGCCAGCCGGACCGCGTTGTCGGGATCGGCGGCCAGCCGCAGCGCCAGCTCGACCGGGACCTCCGGGTCTTGGGCGGCAGCACGGCGCATGTCCGGGTCGGGATCCCGTACACGTGCTTCGGCCGGGAGCGTCGGCCTGGGATGGGGTTCCGGTCCACCGGGGCGCACCTTGGCGACGGCGTCCCGAACCTTGGGATCCGGATCCGCGAGGAGACGCTCCTGAACGGAGGCCGGGAGCTTCGGCCACGACTCCGGGGTGAGGGCCGCTGCTCGGACGCCGGCGTCTTCGTCCCCGGCCAGGCGCTCTCGGACCACAAGGGGCAGGTCCAACCGCCCTACGGCTCGCCGAACCCGCACCTCGCCGTCGTTGGCCAGTACGTCGAAGACGCCATCGGGTACGCGCCGACCGAAGTCGTCGGCCAGAAGCGCGTACCGCAGTCGCACCCGGGGTTCCGGGTCCCGGGCGAGCGCCGCCAGGGCGTCCACATCGGCGTTGCCGTTCTCAAGCAGCGAGAGCCGGTCCTCGATCCTCGGGGAGGCGGCCAGGACAGCTGTCTTCTCCCTGTCGAGGTGACAGATCCTGAGCCAGGGGGAGGCGCGGCCGGGCAAGTCTTCAGCCGAAAGCAACCGTGCCAGGGCAGAACCGCTCAGCGCGGTATTCCACATCAGCCCCTCAACCCACTTCTGCCCCAACCCGTTGCCCACCGCACTCGGAAGTGCATCCCCACCCAGCTCCATGTGCCCATTCTCCACCGTGGGGGGATGCGCGGCAGGGCCGACGTCCGGAGAGCAGTGCAGGTGCTCCCCACCGGCGCTCCAGCCGGTCGACCTCGTCCAGGGCCTCCTGCCTGTGCGGGGTCCCGATCGCGTTGTGGAGGTCTGCGGCGCCTTCGCCGCGGCAGCAGCCCGGCCGGCGTGGGTCGCCGGCCGGACCTCGTCGCGGATCCGCTGATCGGCTTCCGCGGTCAGCTGCTTGAGGCTCGTCCGCATGCCTACCTCAGGGCACCTGAGGCCCCGTCACCGGCCGAGGGATCGCCGCCGCGATCGCCTGCGGTTTGTAGGCCGTCCGGGTGATGTGGTCCCACTTCTTGCGGATGACGCGCAACCGTTGCGCCGTCCTGTATGTCACATGATGCAGGAGCCATCAACTCCACTGAGCACAGGGGGAAACACGTGCGATTCACCCGTTCCGTCCTGACCACCTCCGCATTCGCCGCCCTGGCCCTGGGGGCCACGACCGCGCTGGCGGCGCCCGCCTCCGCCGCGCCCAGCACCACGCCGCAGAAGGTCTGCGGAAGCGCCTACAAGACCGTGAACTCGGCCGCCATCGGCTCGCTGGGCACCGTCTACCTCACGTACAACGCCGCGAACGGCAAGAACTGCGTCGCGACCATCCGCAACAACCCGGGTGCCGCGGTGGACATGGCCCTGTGGATCGAGGTCCCCGCAACCAACGAGCGGGGCGAGGACTTCGGCCGGTACACCTCGTACGCGGGCCCGGCCTACGTGTACGGCAAGGGTCACTGCGTCGACTGGGGCGGCGGCATCAGCAACGTGCACGTGCAGGTGTACAACTCCAACTGCGGCACGGCCAAGGAGCGGCGGGTCACCGAGGTCCGCTGACCAGGGCTCCTGCTGACGGCGACGTTCCATGCCGTCGTGCTGTCTTGTGGTCGTCGCGGGCAGGATCTATGACCCCGACGACCACACTTGAACGTCCGTGGTCCGGCTCGCCCCGGCACAATCGCCGAGAGGCCGTCGACGCCGAGGTGGTGCGTGCGGGCGAAGGGCCCGCCCCACCTCCGCCTCCTGACGCCAGCGGCCTCCGGCCATGGGGAAGGCACCCCCGGGCGACCGCCGCCCGGGGGCGGCCCGCGCCTCCCGCCAGGGGCCCGGGTGGCGTGCCGCTGCTCGCGGACTACGCTGGAAGCTAGGTGATCGTTCCGCGCCGGACGCCGGACGCCGGACGCCGGACGCCGGGGCCGGGTGGCCGGTCCGGGGGCGGATGGGGGTTGTACGCCGTCGAGCGCGGCCGGCCCGCTGGAGGTGCTGTGCGCCCCACCCTGTCCA
>NZ_JBFBGN010000302.1:0-2390 GCF_040684675.1 Streptomyces sp. NPDC089915
GTCCGACGTAGTGGCCCTTGAGCCCGTACCGCTCCTCCAGCGCCTGCGCGGTGCGTGCCGCGCCCTCGATCATCCAGGCCGCCCGGTCGGCCACCCGGCCCTGGGAGACGATCAGATCAATCATCGGCTGAAATCCTGCTTTCGTGAGGGTGCACCACGTCTGCGGGGTGCACCGGGAAAATTGCGGCCGGGTCGCCGGCCTATGCTCCGCGGAAGGTGAAGGGGCAGGTGTCCGCCCTCTCCCGGTTCTCCTCCACGAGGCCGTACTGCATCCATTCGAGGGCGCCGGTTCCGTACGAACCGAGCTGCTGTGCATGCGGGGTGCCGTCGTAGCGCGCGATGCGGCCGCGGATATTGGAGCGCACTTTTCGGCCGCTGGGCGTGTCGCCCGCGAAAACGTCGAACCGCTCGCGCGGATTGATCACCAGGGCGAAGTGACGGCCGAGATTGCGGCTGCGTCGCACCTGGTGGGCGGGGCTGCTCATGTTGATGAACAGCGGCATTCCATGGAAACACATGGACCACGCTTCGGACTGCGGGTCCTTGTCGACGCCTTCGGGCCACGGCGTGGGGTCGATCGCGTGCAGCTCCTGGAGGACCCACCAGCCGAACGCGTGGTACTGCTCGACGGAGTCGGCCGTGACGGCTTCCGCCGAGAAGACGACGACCAGCGGGTATGCGGTGTCAAGGGCGCCGTCCCAGTCCCTCGACAGCTCGACGTAGGCCCGGAGGCCGGCTCCGAGGTGCCGGATCGACTCCTTCCGGGAGCCGTCCACGAAGACGAACCTCACCAGTTTCTTGCGGAAGGCGTTCCTTGAGAAAACGCAGGGGAAACCGGGGTCCGTGAGGCGGGACTCTATGTCCTCGAAAGCGGCACGATGCCATCCGTTCAGATCGTCGCCGATCTGTTCCTGGCTGATTAATTCGGCGTTCTCGCCTGATTCATTCAACTGAACGTGTCCCTTCCCCGGGCAAATGGCCGGCGGGGTAGCAGCTCACTTCAATTCACAATCCGTGGATGATGCCATCGTCATTCAAGGGGTGTCAAGGCCGGTCGGAGTGGCTGGAAACGGATGATTCCGAGCGACCTGTATTTTTTGCGGGCCAGGTCGGCGGCCGGGGGACGCCCAACCGGCAATCATTTGCCGGTCGACCGGCAAATGATTGCCGCTTGACGGCTGCTTAAGATCATTGGCAGCATCCTTGAGGTCACCGCCCGATTTATTCACGGGGGAACAATGGATTTTTTTGATAAGGACTTAGCGGCATGACCACTCCGCAGCCCGAAGAGACGGAAAGCGGCTACCACCGCGGGCTCGGCACCCGGCAGGCCCAGATGATCGCCATCGGCGGGACCATCGGGACCGGGCTGTTCCTCGGCGCGGGCACCGGAATCTCCCGGGCGGGCCCGAGCCTGATCCTCTGGTACGCCGTCGCCGGGGCCATCCTGTTCATGGTGGTCCGGGCCCTGGGCGAACTGCTGATGTACCGCCCCGCCACCGGGAGTTTCGCCGACTACGCGAGGGAGTTCCTCGGCCCGTTCTGGGGGTACGCCACCGCGTGGACGTACTGGATCATGTGGGTCACCACCGGCATGGCCGAGATCACCGCGGCCGGCACCTTCGTCCGCTACTGGGCGCCGGGCTTCGAGCAGTGGAAGACGGCCCTGATCTCCCTGGTCGTGCTCACCGTCGCCAACCTGATCACGGTGAAGATCTTCGGCGAACTGGAGTTCTGGTTCGCCATGATCAAGGTCACCGCCATCCTGGGCATGATCCTGATCGGCGTGGGCGTGCTGACCCTCGGGTTCAGCGACGCCGGCGACACCGCCTCCGTCACCCGGCTGTGGGCCGACGGCGGCGTCGCGCCGAACGGGGTGTGGGACTCGCTCATGACCCTGCAGATCGTGCTCTTCGCCTACCAGGGCGTGGAACTCGTGGGCGTGACCGCCGGGGAGACCAAGGACCCGCACAAGAACGTCCCGCGCGCCATCAACACCCTTCCGGTCCGCTTCGCGCTCTTCTACCTGGGCGCCCTCCTCGTGATCCTGTCCGTCGTCAGCTGGACCGAGTTCCGCCCCGGGACCAGCCCGTTCGTCGCCGCCTTCGTCAAGATCGGCATTCCCGCGGCGGCCGGCATCGTCAACTTCGTGGTGCTCACCTCGGCCCTGTCCTCCTGCAACGCCGGCGGCCTGTACGCCACTTCGCGCATGCTGCGGGCCGCGGCCCTCAACGGCGACGGCCCCAAGGCCCTGGCGCGGCTCACCGCGCGCGGTGTTCCCCGTACGGCCCTGATCGTCTCGGCGCTCGTCATGGCGGTGGGCGTCGGCGTCAACGCGATCGACCAGGAACACGCCTTCACCTACATCACCAGCGTCTCCACCGGCGGAG
>NZ_JBFBGN010000303.1:0-2385 GCF_040684675.1 Streptomyces sp. NPDC089915
GCCGTCGCGGACCGCCACCTGGGGCTCGCCACAGGCCACTGCGGCGGACAGGGCGGCGGTGTCGGGGCCTTCGGCGTCCACCAGCACGAAGCGGCACCAGCGACACCGCCGTGGTCAGCAGATCGGCGGCCGTCTGCCCCAGCGGGACGGCGGTGCGGCTCATCGGCAGGGTGCGGAACCGGTCCATCACCCCGCGGTGGGCGTCCTGCGCGGCGGTGAACATCCCGGTCATCAGGCCGTTCGCGGCGGTGGCGGCGAGCAGGCCGGGCACCAGGAACTCCCGGTACTCGGCGCCCGGCACGGCCATGGCGCTGCCGAAGACGTAGCCGAAGAACAGCAGCATCGTCACCGGCATAGTCTGGGTGAGGATCAGCAGGGCCGGGGCGTGCCGGTGCTTCTGTAGCCGGCGGGTGAGGACGGCGCCGCCGTCCGACAGCAGGGTGGTCACGCGGCCTTCTCCTTCTCGTCCGGGAGGGCGGAGGGGGTGCGGGTGAGGCGCAGGAACACCTCGTCGAGGGTGGGCGGGCGCAGGCTCGCGTCGGTCACCGGGATCCCGGCGGTGTCCAGCTCGCGGATGATCCGGGGCAGGGTGAGCGCGGTGTCCAGCACGGTCACGCCGACCGTCAGGCGCTCCTCGTCCAGGGCGGGCCGGCCGCCGGTGAGCCGGTCGAGGACGACGGCGGCCCCGGCGAGCGCGGGCGGTTCGGCGACGGTGACCTCGGCGCGGGCGCCGATCCGGGACTTGAGGACGGCGGGGGTGCCGGTGGCCACGGCCCGGCCCCGGTCGACGACCGTGATGTCGTCGGCGAGCCGGTCGGCCTCCTCCAGGTACTGGGTGGTGAGCAGGACGGTGGTGCCCTCGTCCGCCAGCTCTCGTACCGCCGTCCAGATCCCCTCGCGGGCCGCCGGATCCAGGCCGGTGGTGGGCTCGTCGAGGAAGAGCACGCGGGGGCGGGTCATCAGCCCGGCGGCCAGGTCCAGGCGCCGGCGCATCCCGCCCGACCAGGTCGAGGCGATCCGGTCGGCGGCCCCGGTGAGCCCGAAGCGCTCCAGCAGGGCGTCGGCGCGCTCGCGGCCGGGGCGTCCGCGCAGTCCGGCGAGACGGGCGAAGAGCCGGAGGTTCTCGCGGCCCGTCAGGTCCCCGTCGACGGAGGCGTACTGGCCCGTGACGCCGATGGCGCGGCGTACGGCGGCCGGGTCGCGGACGGTGTCGTGGCCGGCGACCAGGGCCCGGCCGGCGGAGGGCGCGGTGAGCGTGGTCAGGATCCGCACGGCGGTGGTCTTGCCCGCCCCGTTGGGGCCCAGCAGCCCGCACACGGTGCCCTCCGGGACGGCGAGGTCCAGCCCGCGCAGGGCGGACACCTCGCCGTAGTGCTTCTCCAGACCTTCACTAAGTACGGCGTACGTAGTCGTCATGGCTGCACCGTACCTCACTACGTACGGCGTACGTAACTAAGATGGTGGAGCGAGGGTCGCGAGACGACGAGGTGATGTGACCGATGGCAGCCGGCGGGCGTCCCGCTGAACCCGAAGTGATCTGGGCCCGCCCGCAGCGGGCCGGCCGCGGGCCCCGGCCCGCGCACAGCCGCGACTCGATCGCGGCCGAGGCGGTCCGGATCGCCGACGCGGAGGGGATCGAGGCGGTCTCGATGCGGCGCGTGGCCGCCGGGATCGGGGCCGGGACGATGTCCCTGTACAACTACGTCCCGCGCAAGGAGGACCTGTACGAGCTGATGGTCGACGCCGCCGGCGCCGAGTACGACCTGACGCCGCCGACCGGCGACTGGCGGGCCGACCTGCTCGCCCTGGCCCGCCAGACCCGGACCCTGATGCACCGCCACCCCTGGCTGCCCCGGCTGCTGAGCCCGGTCTACGGCTTCAGCCCGCACGCCCTGCGCTACCTGGAGCACAGCCTGGCCTGCCTGGAACCGCTGGAGGTGTCCGGGGGCGAGAAGCTGGAGCTGGTCGCCGCGATCAACGGCACGGTGGCCACCTTCGTGGCCGGGGAGCTGGCCACCGCCGAACGGGCCCGCTCACTGCCCTGGAGCGAGGCCGCCGAACAGGGCGTCCGCACGTCCTGGCTCGGCTCCCGGCTGGCGACGGGGGAGTACCCCCGCCTCGCGGCGGCCCTCACGGCGGGCGACCCGGTCCCGGGCGCGGGCCTGGACATGGCCGCCGTCTTCGACCGCGCGGTGTCGCGGCTGCTGGGGGCGTGGGGCGGCTAGCCGCTGCCGGTCGCAGCCGTCCGTCTGCCCGTCCGTCCGCCCGCCGGTCCGTCCGCCCGCCGGTCCGTCCGCCCGCCGGTCCGGCTGCCCGGCTGCGACCCGGGGCCGCCCCGGGTCGGTCGAGCGGCAGGGCTTCCGCCGGGCCCGTCCGGCCGTCCCC
>NZ_JBFBGN010000304.1:0-2377 GCF_040684675.1 Streptomyces sp. NPDC089915
CACCTGGGAGACCTGGCAATCAACCCCGGGCGGCACCTGGGGCCCCTGGCAACTGACGACCCCGCCCCCCGCGCCACCGACGCTGACCAAGCACGAGCCGATCGGGGCCGCGCGGCCGGCGTCCGTGTAGAGGGCCCTCACGCCGGATCCCCCGGGATTCCACTTGACGGTGGATTCCCGGGGGATCGTTGGTTACATCTCGTCTATTTCCTGCAGGACGTGCCATCCGAAGCGGAGGAAGTAGCGCTTCCCATCCTTCGGATTCAGTACGTCATAGGTTTCGTAAGGAAGCCACAGCATGATTTCCTTGACGTCCTCGTACTGCGCAAGAGCTTCATTCTTGAGCCAGGTCCCCGGCGTTGGCTGACCAGTGGGTGACGTGCTTCCGGGGGCTCTAACGAACGCGAGTCGCATGAAGAAATCCCATGTCGAATGATACTCGACTTCGAATTCATACTCCGGCCAGAGGGGGAATTGGTAACGCTCGACGAAGCCATCCTGTTCTTGGTGAGTTCGAATGTCTTTCAGGATTTCCCGTGTCCGACCTGCGCGCCCGGCTGGCATATTAATTACTGAGCGAATGCGTTCCGCTTCTTGTTCCATCTGCTCTTGGGAGCATCCGATCTGCCTGAGAGCCCTGTCCAGCGCCTCCGGCAGCGGCCGCATCGTCTTGAGTAGATGGAGCTGGTACTCGGTCGGCCCCAAGCCGTATTGATTCATTCATGCCCCCTCAGGCCTACCGTCCGTTGACGGTAGGCATCCATGATCCCTACAGCTCTCTTCCCGCCCCGGTCAGCCGTGTCGGCGGCGCAGGAGCGCGAAAGCGGCAGCCGTCGCCGCGGCCGCGAGGAGCAGCAGGATTCCGCACTCCACCAGCTGCAGTGGCCAGAAGTGGGCCTCGGGGTGGTGGCGCGGCCCGGCGGCGTCCATCGGGCCGGAGAGCTGCCAGCCGCCCTTCGAGCCGGCGAGGGAGGGCCAGAGCCGGGGGCGGAGCAGGACGAGGCCGGCCACTACGGCCCCGGTCGCCGTCACGGCGGCGGCCATCGCGGGCAGGGCGCGTCCGAGCAGCAGGCCCGCCAGGGCGCCGACGGCGATGCCGAGGAAGGCGTAACCCAGCGCCACCGGACCGGTCATGCCGTAGGCGGGGGCGGTGTACCAGGGGATCGGGTACCAGGTGTCGACGGAGGCACGCCGGATCCACGCCGCCAGCAGGACGAATGCCGGGAGGACGAGGAGTACGGCCAGGACCGGTACGGCCAGCTTGGCCGCCAGCCAGCGGGCCGGGCTGACCGACTGGGTCCATTGGAGCCGGTAGGTGTGCGATTCGAGTTCCCGGCCGACCAGCGGGCCCGCGACGAACGCGGCCAGGAGCATCGGCAGGGTGGTGAACGCGAGCCCGATGAGGACGAACGTCTTCTCGACGTACAGGCTCCGGGAGAGGAACCCGCGCACCTGGACGCCGCAGCCGGGCACCGTGTGCCGGACCTCGCAGCCGGTCGCCGTGAGGTTCTCGGACAGCGACTGGACGTACCAGCGGCCGGCGGGCAGGGAGAGGGCGGCGAGCAGCACCACGGCGAGGGCCGCCCACAGTGCGCGGCGGTGCAGGTGGACGTTCACCCGGACGGGGCCGCGGAGGTCGAGGAGGCTCATACCGCCACCTCCACGGCCGGAGTGAGGAGCGGTGGAGCGTCCGGGGCGCGCAGATGGGCGAGCACGAGTTCCTCCAGGGTGGGTTCGGCGGTGTGCCACCCGTCGGTACCGGTGCCCACCGGTCCGTCCGGCCGGATCAGGGCGGTGAGCCGGCGTCCGGTGGACCTCGCGGTGACCACGGTGTGCGGGGCCAGGTCGCGGATCGGGCCGGTCACCAGCGTGTGGGCGTCCAGGAGGTCTTCCACCGGGCCGCCGAGCCGGACACGCCCGCCGTCGACGAGGAGCAGGTGGTCGCAAGCGTCCTCCAGCTCGGAGAGGACGTGCGAGGAGATGAGGACGGTGGTGCCGTGTTCGGCGGCCGTTCCCAGCACGGTGCCCATCAGCGCGCGGCGGGCGAGCGGGTCGGCGTCCGACAGGGGCTCGTCCAGGAGCAGCAGCGCGGGCCGTTTGGCGAGGGCCAGGGCCAGGGCGACCCGGGAACGCTGGCCGCCGGACAGGGCGCGCACGCGACGGTTCCCGTCCAGGCCGCCGGCGTCCACCACCGCCCGCGCGACGGACGGGTCCCAGGTGCCGGGGTTGAGGTCGGCGCCCATGCGCAGGGTCTCGGCGACCGTCAGCTGCGGGTAGAGCGGTTTGTCCTGGGCGACGTAGGCGATCGCCTCGCGGGCCGGGGCCCGTACGGTGCCCTCGGTCGGCTTCAGTACGCCCGCGGTCAGGGCCAGCAGGG
>NZ_JBFBGN010000305.1:0-2375 GCF_040684675.1 Streptomyces sp. NPDC089915
CACGTCGGCGCGCATCCGGAGCTCCGCCTCGGCGGTCCGGCGGCCCTGCTCGTCGTACGCCCAGGCGTCGACGACTCCGGCCCGCCACGCCACCATCCTTACCCCGAGCGGCACTTCGCGCCCCGGAACGCGGTACACCACCGCGTACGGCAGCCCCTCCGCGTCCCGCGACCGCGCCTCGTCGGGGGACAGCCCTCGCCCGCCGGTGCGGGAACCCGCGTGCCAGGACTCCTCGTACGTCACGTACACCGTGTCAGACATCGGCGGCGTCACCTTCCCGCCCGGGCAGGATCTCGGGCATCCCCTCGATCAGCACCACGACGCTGACCAGCTCGCCGGCCTCGGAACGCCCCAGCCACACGGGGTAGGTACCGTCCCCGGTCGTCGCGAAGGCCATCAGCTCGCCGCCGGTGGCCGTGTCCCGGGTGCGGTGGATGAACATCGACCCGTCGGACAGGTCCTCGTATCCGTCGAGGTCCGGCTCCCCGTCGATCAGCCCCCGTTCGAAGAGCGAGAGGAGCGACGCGAAGGACCCGGCATCGGCGAAGCAGCCGGTGGCGCCGTCCGTGACGAATCCGGCTATCTGGTTCTCGATGAAGATGCGGGGGTCGTCCTCCGCCCCGAGGGCCATCTCCCAGGACGCGGCGGGGGTCTCGCTGAGGAGCAGGCGGACGGCCGTGGGATCCGTGGCCTCGACCTCGGCATTGCTCCACTCGCAGTGGTAGCTGAACGCGACCCGCGCCTCGTCGAGCACGTACTCCCCGGGCGGGACGGGGACCGTGATGTGCGGCCCGTTCTTGTGGGTAATGAACAGGCCCGAGACGGCCAGCAACCCACTGGGGACGCGCACGGCGCCGACCCGGCGCGGCTCCACGACCGTCTGCTCGGGGTGGTACCCGCCGGTGACCCGCACCCCGGGCCGGAACAGCTCCCCGATCCGGCCCGGTTGCACGGGGCGCGGCGGCCGCCAGCGGGAGGCGGGCTCTTCCCCGCCGTCGGCGTCGAGGACCTCGGCCGCCTCGAAGACCGGCGGGTCCGTAAACCCGTGCAGCTGCGCCGAGAACAGCGGCCACTCCCCGAAGGCGGGCCGGTCCGTCCAGCGCTCGTCCTCCCGGAGGCCGGCCGAGGTGGCGTAGCCCCGGGGCGCCTCCACCCTCCGCCCCCTCCCGTCCGGGAACAGGTCCAGGATGACGCGCGGGGTCTTCGGGTCGAACTCCGCCGTCTCCGGGTCCGGGTAGTTCCAGCCGACGGAGTACCGGTGGAACAGCCGCGCCGGGTCGTCCAGCAGCCTCAGGTCCAGGTCGTGGGTACGGCGGCCCTGGCCGTCGTACACCCACAGCCCGACGTGATGGTCCCGCCAGGAGACGAGCCGGACCTCCAGCGGCACCTCCCGGCCCGCCGTCCGGTACACCACCACGTACGGCAGCCCGGCCGCGTCCCGCTCCCGCGCCTCCCCGGTGGACAGGGGCCGCCAGGCCGCGCGGGACTCCGGGTCCCACGCCTGCGCGTACCCCACCTCGACGACCATGACCACTCCCTGTTCCCGCGCCCTTGCGTGTTCCTGAGCAAGGTAGCCGCAGGCTGTGACAGCGGTCGCACGGGAGCGGGCGGCGGGGCGCCCACGCCCGCCACGACGGCTACCGCTCGAGCGAGGGGACGGGGACCTTCCAGCGCGGCATCAGCGCGGCGACCGACGCTCTCAGCGGTCGGCGTCCCGCAGGTAGAGCCGGCCTGCGGTGACGGACAGTGCCGCGAAGAGCACCGCTGCCGTGCCGGTCATGACGATCTCCTCGTGGAGGGCCGCACGGTCCACTTGGGGTGCTTGCGGGGGTACCCAGCCGGCCGGGTCCACCAGGACGTCTTGGGTCCGGCCGACGTCGGAAGGGCCGAAGCAGCCCTCGTACCCCTCCAGGGCGGCGTGCGGCAGGGGCAGGCCGTCCGTGCGGCGCAGGTCGCACTTCCAGCTGACGTGCCCGGCCTTGTCCTTGGAGCTGTGGGCGGCGGTCACCACCATCGGGGTCCGCACTCCGCGCAGGACCATCACCTCGGCCCGGATCGCAGGCCTGGACGCGACCAGCAGGACGACCTCCAGCACGAGGGCCGGGCCGATCACCCACCAGGTGGGCCGCAGCCCGGCCATCACCCCGAGGCCGGCGACGAGCACGACGAAACCCGTGATCCCGCCGAGCAGGCCGTAGTCCGGATTGCTCGCGAGAACCGCCAGGCCGAACAGGGCGCACGGGGTGGCGATGGCCGTCGTCACGCTCAGGCGCGTCACCAGCCGGGGTGACAACGCGGCGGTTCGGCTGTTGCCGCGCCGCCCCTTGCCGGCGGTCTTCCGCCGGCCCGGCGTCTTGGGGATCCGTCCACTGCCG
>NZ_JBFBGN010000306.1:0-2370 GCF_040684675.1 Streptomyces sp. NPDC089915
TCGACCCGGGCGGAGCCGTCGTCTCCCTCACGGGCCGGGGCCGGCCCGTACCGCCGACCGACCCGACCCCGCCGGGACCGGACCCGACGCCGACGCCGGACCCCACCCCGACGCCGACCCCGACGCCCACGCCGACCCCCACCCCGACTCCGACGCCCACACCGACCCCGACCCCGACCCAGCCGACGGAGCCCGCGCCGTCGGGCGGGTCAGGAGGAACGGTTTCCCCGGGGCCCGCCACCCCTGCGGGCTGAGGGGAGGGGGAGGGGGACGGGGAGGGGGGACGCTGCTACGCCGGGTCCGCCGGGTGCGGGGCCATCGGGAGCAGGGACGCCAGACGGGCCTCGCATAGCTTCACCAGCTCCGCGTACGCCGCCTCGCCCATCAGCTCCGTCAGCTCCGGCCGGTACGACACGTACACCGGATCACCGGCCCCGTGCGCCGAGGTCGCCGACGTGCACCACCAGTGCAGGTCGTGGCCGCCCGGCCCCCAGCCGCGCCGGTCGTACTCCCCGATCGACACCTGGAGCACCCGCGTGTCGTCCGGGCGGTCGATCCAGTCGTACGTCCGCCGGATCGGCAGCTGCCAGCACACGTCCGGCTTCGTCTCCAGCGGCTCCTGCCCGCTCTTGAGCGCCAGGATGTGCAGCGAACAGCCCGCTCCGGCCGGGAAACCGGGCCGGTTCAGGAAGATGCACGCGCCGTCCCAGCGACGGGTCTGCTTCTCCCCGTCGTCGTCGAACTGCGTCCAGCCGCTCTCGCTGCCGACGTCGTGGAACTGCCACAGCTCCGGCGTCAGCCGCGCCACGTGCTCGGCGACCCGCTTCTCGTCGTCCTCGTCGGAGAAGTGCGCGCCCAGCGTGCAGCAGCCGTCCTCGGCCCGGCCGGCCTGGATGCCCTGGCAGCCGCTGCCGAAAATGCACGTCCAGCGTGAGGTCAGCCAGGTCAGGTCACAGCGGAAGACCTGCTCCTCGTCGGCGGGATCGGGGAACTCCACCCAGGCCCGGGGGAAGTCGAGGCCCTTCTCGTCCGCCACCTTGTCCTTGCTCTTCTTCGACTGGTTCTTGCTGGCCTTCTTCGTATTTGGCACAAAGCCAAGCGTAAGCGCCCCTTACTCCACCGCCCCGCGTCCGGCCCAGTAGCGTTTCCCGTATGAGACTCGGTGTCCTGGATGTGGGTTCGAACACGGTTCATCTGCTGGTGGTGGACGCGCACCCCGGCGCGCGCCCGCTGCCCGCGCACTCCCACAAGGAGCAGCTGCGGCTCGCGGAGCTGCTCGACGAGCGCGGCGCGATCACCCCGGAGGGCGTCGAGCGCCTGGTCTCGGTCATCGGCGAGGCCGTCCAGGCCGCCGAGGACAAGGGCTGCGAGGACGTCCTGCCCTTCGCGACCAGCGCCGTCCGCGAGGCCCCCAACGCCGACGAGGTCCTGGCCCGCGTCAAGGCCGAGACGGGCGTCGAGCTGCCGGTGCTCAGCGGTGAGGACGAGGCCCGGCTGACCTTCCTCGCGGTCCGGCGCTGGTTCGGCTGGTCGGCGGGCAAGCTGCTGGTCCTCGACATCGGGGGCGGCTCGCTGGAGGTCGCGTACGGCATCGACGAGGACCCCGACGCCGCCGTCTCCCTGCCGCTGGGCGCCGGACGCCTCACCTCCGCCTGGCTGCCGGGCGACCCGCCGGACCCGGCGGACGTGAAGGCGCTGCGCCGGCACGTCCGGGCGCAGATCGCCCGGACGGTCGGGGAGTTCAGCCGCTTCGGGGCACCGGACCACGTGGTGGCCACGTCGAAGACCTTCAAGCAGCTGGCCCGCATCGCCGGCGCGGCCCGCGAGGCGGACGGGCTCTACGTGCAGCGCGACCTGACGCGGAAGTCCCTGGAGGAGTGGGTCCCGCGGCTGACGACGATGACGACGGCGGAACGTTCCACCCTCCCGGGCGTCTCGGACGGCCGCGCCTCCCAGCTCCTGGCCGGCGCACTGGTGGCGGAGGCGGCGATGGACCTCTTCGGGGTCGACACCCTGGAGATCTGCCCGTGGGCCCTGCGCGAGGGCGTCATCCTGCGCCGGCTGGACCACTTGCCGTCGTAGGGGGCTTTACGGGGGCTCGCGGTGCGGGCCCGCCATCTCCCCCTCGAGGCGTCGGGGGCGGGTCGGTGGTTGCCCACCCGCCTCCCCGTCTGCGGGGCGGTGGGGTGGGGGCGGTCGCCCGCCGGGCGGTGCTGATTCGGCCGGGCGGGGTTGGGGGCTGTCGGGGTCTGACCTGGGCGGTCTCAGGGAGGGGTTGGGGGTTTCCCGTCAGTCCCACTGTCCTTCCGGTTCGGGCCGGCCTGTCAAGGGCGCTCCCTTCGGTCGCGTCGCTTCGCGATGGCCTTCGGC
>NZ_JBFBGN010000307.1:0-2314 GCF_040684675.1 Streptomyces sp. NPDC089915
ATCGCGATCCGGGTCTCCAGCTCGGGCGGCTGGACGTCGGTGATCAGACCCCACTCGAAGCGGTTGCGGAGCCGGTCCTCCAGGGTCAATGCGGGGCGCCGGGGGCCGGTGCCTGCTGGGCGGCGGCGGGCGGCAGGACGGAGTCCTGGGCCGGCTGCGCCTGCGCCTGCTGCGGCGGGAACCCGTACCCCTGCGGGGCCGCAGGGGCCGGGGCCTGCTCGGCGCCGGCAGGCGGGAAGCCGTAGCCCTGGGGGGCAGCGGGCGCCGGGGTCTGCGCGGCGGCGGGCGGGAACCCGTAACCGTCGGGGGCCTGAGGAGCGACGGGCTCCTGGGCGCCGGCAGGCGGGAAGCCGTAGCCCTGCGGGGCGTCGGGGGCGGTGGTCTGCTGGGCGCCCGAAGCCGGGGCCTGCGCGGCGGCGGGCGGGAAGCCGTAACCGTGCGGGGCCTGAGGAGCGGCAGGCTCCTGCGCGGCGGCAGGCGGGAACCCGTACCCGTGGGGGGTCTCAGGGGCTGAGGAGTCCTGTGCCGCGGCCGGCGGGAACCCGTATCCCTGGGGGGCCTGAGGGGCTGCGGGCTCCTGTGCCGCGGCGGGCGGGAAGCCGTACCCGTCGGCGGCTGGGGGCGCCGGGGCCTGCGCGGTGGCAGGCGGGAAGCCGTACCCGTGGGGGGTCTCAGGGGTCGCGGGGCCCTGTGCCGCAGCGGGCGGGAACCCGTCGCCCTGCGGGGTACCGACGGCCGAGGCCTGCGGGGCCTCAGGGGCCGGGGTCTGGGCGGTCGCGGGAGGGAATCCGTAGCCCTGGGGGGCCTGCGGCTGTGCCTGCTCCGGCGGGAACCCGTGGCCCTGCGGGGCCGGGGGTTCCTGCGCGGTCGCGGGCGGGAAGCCGTAGCCCTGCGGCGCCGGGGGTTCCTGCGCGGTGGTGGGCGGGAAGCCGTAGCCCTGCGGGGAGCCGGGGGTCGGGGGCTGCTCGGTGCTGCCGGGCGGGAAGCCGTGACCCTGGGGCTGGCCGGCCGGGAAGGCGGACGGCAGCGGCGGGAGTTCGGTGCCGGGTCCGCCGAAGGGGGTGTCCGCCGGGGCGGGCGGGGGCAGGGCCGGGACGCCGTCCTGCGGAGTGGCCGTCCGGCCGGCCGCCTCTACGGAGTGGGCCGGGTACGCGGCGTCCGCCGGAGCCGGCGCGCCCTGAGGCAGCCCCTGACCCGGAGTGCCGGCGGAACCCACGGACGGCGAGGGCGTCCCGGGGAGACCCCCGGCCACCGCTCCCTGAACGGAGGCGTCGGCGGGGGCCGCTGACGGAGCGTCCACCGGAATCCCAGTCGGCGCGGGGGCGCCGGACGGGGTGTCAGCGTGTGCCGCCGCATCGGCCGGGGCGGGGAAGACCGTAGGACCGACCCCGGCCGCGTTCTCCTGCGCGACCGCGCCCGAGGGGACACCGGGCGCGGCCGACGGAGCCTCCGCCGCGTCGGCAGAGGTGTCGGCGTGGGCCGGAGCACCGCCCTGGGCGCTCGCGTCGGAGTGCGGGCCGGCCGGCACCGGGGAGGCGGGGGAGCCGGGCGCCGCCGGCGGGGTGGGCCACGCGGCGTCACCCGTCACAGGGAAGGCGGCCGGAGCGCTGCCGAACACGCCTGCGGCTGCGGGAGGTGTGAAGGGCGCGGGGGCACCGGGCACGTCGGCCGCGTCCGGCGCAGCGGGCAGGCCACCCTCGGCGGGCCCGGCGAACGGGGCTTCGCCGGAAGGCAGGCCCTGGGCCGCCGATACCGCGACCGACGCCGGCGCGCCGGCAACGGACCCGCCGGGCAGGGCGGCCGCGTCACCCTGAACCAGCGCGCCACCGCCCACGGGCTGCGCGGGGATCCCCGGCACGCCACCGCTGACGGATGCGGCGGGCGGTGCCGGGACCTCCAGCGCCGCGCTGCCGGCGGGCGCAGCAGGAGCCGGGGCCGGCTCGGCGGGCGGTGCGGGAACCTCCGGCGCACCACCGCTGACGAGTGCCGCAGCCGGCTCGGCGGGCTGCGCGGGTACCTCCGGCGCGGCACCACTGACGGCTACCGCAGGACCCACGGCCGGCTCGGCGGGCTGCGCCGGGAACCCCGGTGCGCCGCCGCTGAACGGCGCCTGCGCGGCAGGGAACCCGGGAGCGGCCGCCACCGCCGGGACGGACACGTCGGCCGCACCCGGCTGCGGGGGCACGGCAGGGGCCGCCGGGAAGGCCGGCGCCGCGAACCCGGGCGTGCCGTCGCCGAAGGGCGGCTGCGCCGGAATCGCGGGCGGCTGGGTGGGCGGGAAGGACGGGGCGGCGGCGGGCGCCGCCGGCACGGC
>NZ_JBFBGN010000308.1:0-2312 GCF_040684675.1 Streptomyces sp. NPDC089915
CGGGTCCCGGCGCGCCACCGCGCCCGGGCGGCGCGGGCCCGCGGGAGGTAGCGCAGCCGTTCGGGCAGGAGCGGTACGAGGACCCGTACGGCGGTGCTGAACCGCCGGAGCCGGCGCTCCTGGGCCGGGGTCCACTCCAGGCCGATGGCGGCCCGGGCGTCGGGCGGCATGTAGCCGACGGTGACGAAGGCGCGGAAGCGCAGGTAGCCGGTGCGCAGGAGCGGCCAGGTGAGCCTCAGCAGCAGCCGCAGGACCGGCGAGGCGGGCTCGGGACGCGGCAGGTCGGCGTCGACGGCGACCAGTTCCCGGGCGACCTTGGTCGGCTCGATCTCCTCGGCCAGCATCCGGTGGTAGTACGGCCAGAACTCCTCGACGGTCTGCGGCATGTCCCGGTCGCGCAGCCCGAGGATCCGGCCCACCTGGAGCCACTCCCGGTACATCTGCCGGTCCTGCTCGGGGGTGGTGCGGCGGAACAGGTAGCGCCCGGCGTACTGGGCGACGGGGAAGCCCGTGGCGTGCACCCAGGCGTAGCAGGCCGGGTCCAGCGAGTGGTAGCGCCGGCCCCGGGTGTCGGTGCCCCGGATCTCCTTGTGCAGGCGGCGCACCCGGCGGCCCTCGGCGGCGGCCTCGTCCCCGCCGTACACCCAGAGCATCACGGAGCGCAGGGAGCGCTCGCCGCGCCCCCAGGGGTCGGTGCGGAAGACCGAGTACCGGTCCACTCCGGCGCCTACGGCCGGGTGGGCGACCTGCATCGTGAAGGCGGCGGGCAGGGTCAGCAGGGAGCGGATGTCCCCGGCGGTGCTCCACAGCACTCCGCCCGGCGGCGGGGGCTCCGGATCGAGGCGGCTGGTGGGGCTTTCGGGGGCTATGTGACCCGTGTGGTTCATGGGATCCATTATGCGAGCGCGAGAAGTCGCGCCCCGGACAGAAAGTCTTGTCAAGGGTGTTACCCCGAAGTAACCGTGGCTGCTTGGATGACGGCGTCGATCTTCCCCCCGCCCCCCCTGCCCGCAGGATTCCCGGGGATCCCACAGGACTGATGGAGACCTCCATGCCGCAGATCTCGCACCGCAGCCGTGCCGCCGCCACGGCCGTCGCCGCGACCGCAGCCGCAGCAGCCCTCGCCCTCGCCTCCGCCCCCGCCGCCACGGCCGCCGAGAACGGCGCCGCGCCCCGGCTGAGCGTGCTGACGTACAACACCTTCCTGATGAGCACGAACCTGTACCCGAACTGGGGCCAGGACCACCGCGCCGCCGAGATCCCCAAGGCCTCCTTCTTCCAGGGCCACGACGTGGTGGTCCTCCAGGAGACCTTCGACAACGGCGCGTCGGACGCCCTGAAGGCCAACGCCGCCGCCCAGTACCCGTACCAGACCCCGGTCGTGGGCCGCAGCAAGAGCGGCTGGGACGCGACGGGCGGCTCCTACTCCTCCACCACCCCGGAGGACGGCGGCGTCATGGTCCTCAGCAAGTGGCCGATCGTGCGCAAGGAGCAGGTGGTCTACAAGGACGCGTGCGGCGCCGACTGGTGGTCCAACAAGGGCTTCGCGTACGTGGTGCTGGACGTCAACGGCACCAAGGTGCACGTGGTCGGCACCCACGCCCAGTCCACCGACCCCGGCTGCGGCGCCGGCGAGGCGGCCCAGATGCGCAGCCGCCAGTTCAAGGCGATAGACGCCTTCCTGGACGCGAAGAACATCCCGGCGGGCGAACAGGTCATCGTGGCGGGCGACATGAACGTCGACTCCCACAGCCCCGAGTACAACTCGATGATCGGCGACCTCGACCTGGCCCCGGCCGACGCGCGCACGGGCCACCCGTACTCCTTCGACACGGCGCTCAACTCGATCGCCAACTACCGCTACCCGACGGACCCCCGCGAGGACCTGGACTACGTCCTCTACCGCAAGGGCAACGCCCGCCCGGCGGGCTGGGAGAACAACGTCGTCAAGGAGCAGTCGGCCCCCTGGACGGTCTCCAGCTGGGGCAAGTCGTACACGTACTCCAACCTCTCGGACCACTACCCGGTGGTGGGCCGCTAGGCACGCCGATGCGGGGCCCGGGCCCGCCATCGCCCCCGCGAGGGGTGGGGGCGGGCCGGTGGCTGCCCACCCGCCTCCCCGGGTGCGGGGCGGTGGGGGGCGGCACCCCGCTGGGCGGGGGCGGGACAGCCGGCCGGGACCGGGGAAGGACGGGGCCCAAGCAGAGGGTTCTCAGAGAGGGTTGGGGGTTTCCCGCCAGTCTCATCGTCCTTCCGCGTCGGGCCGGCCTGTCAAGGGCGCTCCTTCGTCGCGTCGCTTCGCGATGGCCTTC
>NZ_JBFBGN010000309.1:0-2282 GCF_040684675.1 Streptomyces sp. NPDC089915
GGCCACGATCGAGGGCCTGGCCGCCACGGACGCGGGACCCGAGGTTGACCGTTCGAACCTGCGGCGCACCAGCGGCCACAGCAGCCGCAGGCCGGGCGAGACGATCTTCGGGTCGGTCATCGTGCCGTTGGTCATGTCGGTCGCGGCGCCGCCGGGGTCTGCGGCGAAGACCGATACGCCCGTGCCGTCCAGCCTCTCGGCCAGGTCGAGCGTGTAGGCGAGGTGGGCGAGCTTGGCGCGGCCGTACCAGTGGAATCCGTAGTAGCCGCCGGGAGGTTCGACGGCGTCGAACACCCGCTTGGCGACCCCGACGGCGCCCGAGGTCACGTTCACGATCCGGCTCGGCGCACCGGCCGTCAGCGTGGGCAGCAGCAGTTCGGTCAGCAGGTAGGGCGAGAGGTGGTTGACGACGAACGAGGCCTCGACGCCGCCCAGGTCCCGCCGCTCCGCGAACATCGCCCCGACGTTGTTGACCAGTACGGTCAGCGGTTCGCCCGAGGCGGCGTGCTCGGCGGCGATCCGGTCGGCGAGCGCGCGCACCTCGTCGAGCGAGGCGAGGTCCGCGGAAAGGAACCGGGCGGGGTGGACCGGTCCGGTCGCGTTGATCCGGCCGACCGCTCGGGCGCCCCGGTCCGGGTCGCGCCCGACCACGGTGACCGCGAACCCGGCGGCGGCCAGACCCAGCGCGGTCTCCCCACCGATGCCGGCCGTTCCGGCCGTGACCACAGCGGTTCTCTTCACCACTTCATCCACCCCTGGCGTTATCCGGATACTCCATCCACTTGGCGCGACCGTAGCACATCCGGATGACCCATCCGGTTAGCGTGATCGGGGTTGACCGCCCTGTCCATTCGCCGCGGCTGTCCGCAACACCGGCCCGCATAAGCCCACTTGGGATGCCGGATCTTCAAGATCGGTAAGGTAGCCTGCTCGCACCCCGGCTCCCGAAGAGACCGGCCCGGCCTGAGAGCCGAGGAGCGGCGTGGCGGCGCCGGGCACGTTCGGACTCGTCAGCGCAGAGGTGCGCGACCCACGGATACAGAGGAGAGCTCCGATGAGGAACTCGTTCAAGAGGTTTTCCTTCACCATCGCCGCCGCGGCGGCCCTGACCGCGGTCATCCCCGTGAGCTCGGCGGCGGCCCTCGGCCGCACCGACTGCGGCAGTCGCAGCGACTTCCTCAGGATCACCAACTACAACCGCACCCAGCACCTCTGCTTCGCCAACGCGGGTTCGCAGTACGTCAAGATCTACAAGGTGGACAAGATCGAGGCCGGAAACAACCAGGTCGACGTCCAGATCAACGGCAGGATCAACCACCTCGACAAGTGGGGGTCCTCCATAAACATCGACGGCTCCGACCTCACCATCACCTGGATCAAGATCTACTGACCGAGGGCCCTACGAGGAAGCCGCCCGCCGGTCGGGCAGGTGCCAGCGGTAGGGGGCGACAAGGGCGTCGATGCTCTCCGGGCCCCAGCTTCCGGGGGCGTACGGTTCGACCGCCGGCGGCCGGTCGAGCAGCGGGGCGGCGACCTCCCAGAGCCGTTCGACCCCGTCGGACCGGGTGAACAGGGCCTGGTTGCCGCGCATGGCCTCCAGGAGGAGGTGCTCGTATCCCTCCAGGAGGTTCTGCGCGGCGAACGAGGTGCCGAAGTCGAACACCATGTCGGCTTCGGCCAACCGCATCGACGGGCCGGGTTCCTTCACCAGGAACCGGGCGGTGATGGAGCCCGGGTCGTCGAAGTCGATGACGAGTTCGTTGCTCCGGCCGTCGGCGGCCGCCCGCGCGTCCAGCGGGAACATCCGCAGGACCGGCTCGCGCAGTCCGAGCGTGACCACGTGCCTGCCCTCGGCGAGGGCCTTGCCCGTACGGAGGTGGAACGGCACGCCGGCCCAGCGCCAGTTGTCGATGCCGACGCGGAGCGCCGCGAACGTCTCCGTGTCCGACGCCGGGTCCACGCCCTGCTCGTCGCGGTAGCCCGTGTACTGGCCGCGGACCACGGCTGCGGGGTCCAGCGGGCGCATGCTGCGGAAGACCTTGACCTGCTCGTCGCGCAGCGCGTCCGCCTCCAGGGCGACCGGGGGTTCCATCGCGATGAACCCGAGCAGCTGGAACAGGTGGGTGACCACCATGTCCCGGAAGGTACCCGTGCCCTCGAAGAAGCGGGCGCGGCCCTGGATGTCGATGTGCTCGGGCACGTCGATCTGTACGTGGCTGATGTGCTCGCGGTTCCACAGCGGCTCGAAGAAGCCGTTGGCGAAGCGGAGGGCGAGGACGTTG
>NZ_JBFBGN010000310.1:0-2255 GCF_040684675.1 Streptomyces sp. NPDC089915
TTATCGTCGTTGCGACGATAATAGGTGATCACGGACGCCCGCACAAAGCCCCTCCCGTCACTCCCGGACGCGGATCGCCTCGCGCAGTCGCGCGGCCAGCACGGCCGACTCCTCCGGCGACGGCGCCAGGACCCCGTTCTCCGTCATCAGCGCGTGGAACTGCTGCTCGGCGTAGGGGACTCCGGGCGGCAGGGCGGCGACGTGCCAGTGGAGGTGCGCGTTGCCCTGACGGCTGCCGAGCGAGTACAGGTACGTGCGCTCCGGCCGGCACACGGCCTCGACGGCGAGGGCCACCTCCCGGACGAACAGCATCAGGCGGCCGTAGGCCGCCTCGTCCAGGTCGCGCACCACGTGCTCGACGTGCGCCTTCGGGGCGACGAGGACCTTCCCCGGCAGCGTGGGCCAGCGGTCCAGGAACGCGATGTTCTCCTCGTCCTCGTGGACGGTCTCGTGCGGGAAGTCCGGGTCCCCGGCGAGGAACGCGCAGACGAAGCACGGGCCGCTCCGGGTCCGTTCCACGTACGCTTCGAGATCCATCGGCTGTCGGTCCATCGGTACTCCTGTCAGCGGCGGCGGTGTGCGCCCGCCCGCGCCGGACGAGGCGCGGCGGAGCGGTGGTGGAGCGGGCGCTCGGCGGCGTGGTTCCTGGGTATGGCCCCGGGGTGAGCAACGTAAACCCCGGCAAGGGGTACTCCCGTGACAGCCGCTACATCACCACGCGGATCACCGCCGACGGACGCGACGGCTTCCCCGTGGAGCCCGGCCGCTACCGCCTGGTGGTCAGCCGCGCCTGCCCCTGGGCCCACCGGGCGGTGATCATCCGCCGGCTCCTCGGACTGGAGAAGGCCCTGCCCATGGCCGTGGCCGGGCCGACGCACGACAAGCGCAGCTGGACCTTCGACCTCGACCCGGGGGGCCGCGACCCGGTGCTGGGGATAGAACGGCTCCAGGAGGCGTTCCTCGCCCGCGACCCCGACTACGACCGGGGCATCACCGTGCCCGCGATCGTGGACGTGCCGAGCGGCCAGGTCGTCACGAACGACTACGCGCAGATCACCCTCGACATGGCGCTGGAGTGGACCGCGTACCACCGCGACGGCGCGCCCGACCTGTACCCGGCGGCGCTGCGGGCGGAGGTCGACGCGATCGGCGAGGAGATCTACCGGGACGTGAACGACGGGGTCTACCGCACCGGGTTCGCCAAGTCCCAGGAGGCGTACGAGGAGGCGTACGAGCGGCTCTTCGCCCGTCTCGACCTGCTCTCCGAGCGGCTGGAGGGCTCCCGCTACCTCGTCGGCGACACGATCACCGAGGCGGACATCCGGCTGTTCACCTCGCTGGTGCGCTTCGACGCCGTCTACCACGGCCACTTCAAGTGCAACCGGCAGAAGCTGACGGAGATGCCGGTGCTGTGGGCGTACGCCCGGGACCTGTTCCAGACGCCGGGGTTCGGGGACACCGTCGACTTCGGCCACATCAAGCAGCACTTCTACGTGGTCCACGGCCACATCAACCCGACGGGGATCGTGCCCGCCGGCCCCGACCCGTCGGGCTGGCTGGAGCCGCACGGCCGCGAGGTCCTCGGCGGCCGCCCCTTCGGCGACGGCACCCCGCCCGGGGCCCCCTCCCCCACCGAGACGGTCCCGCCGCTGCGGCCGGCACCGCAGCCCTGACACCGGCGGGGCCGGCCGGCACCCCGCACCCCGGCCCCGCCGCCGTCCCCCTCACCCGGGGCTCAGTTCGTGGAGTCCCATGCGGCCCGCGTCAGCGGCGTGGCGTCCGGGTAGTGCCGCCGGACCTCCTCCAGCACCCACGGCTCGGCCGTACGCACGTCCCAGCTGCCGCTGTCGAACTCCCTCAGGGTCAGCACGAGTTCCCCGCCCGCGTACCCCTCGAAGTCCGCGTCGACCGCCTGGAGGTACGGCGCCTCCGTGGCCAGCAGCTCAAGGGTGGGGATCCCCCGGCCCGCCGAGGCCTCCGCCAGCGGGGCGAACGCCGGGTGCGGCTCCCCATCGAACACCCGCGCCTTCCAGACCAGCCCGAGCCCGAAACTCCCCAGCCGCACCAGCAGCTCGGCGAGGGTGACGTAACGCCGGCCGTGCGGGGCGCCGTCATCGCGCCAGGCGGCGAAGGAGACCATCTGCGGGACGGGCGGTACGTCGTCGTCTCGATGCGGGCGGCCAGCAGCGCTGCGACCTCCTCCTCCCGGCCCGCGGGCCGGGCGACGTCCACCAGGCCGGTGGCGAGGACCAGGG
>NZ_JBFBGN010000311.1:0-2224 GCF_040684675.1 Streptomyces sp. NPDC089915
GACCATCAGCAGAGCCAGGCACAACGTGCTGCACACCGCCAGAAGGCCGGCCGTCCAGGTAGCACCTCGTCGGGGACGTTGCGCGGTGTCCGCGACCTCCTTGTTCTTCCCGGACCTCACCCGGTGGAGCTCGACGATGGTGCCCCGTCCCACCTGGGCGCCGGCCTTCTGTATGGCCGCGATCCGCTTCAGGTCCTCGCCGTCCGGGCGCGAGACCAGCTCGGTGAGCACGGCCGTGAGGGGCAGTACCACCGTCACGGCCAGCAGCAGGGGGAGGAAGTCCCGGAACGGCCGCTTCCAGGGCAGCTTCGCCGGTGGCGCGGGCACGGGTTCGACCTGCCTCGGCGGCATGACCTGGATCGGACGCGAAGCCGACCACACCCACCCGGCGGCCGGCGCCAAGGCCATCGCGCCGAGCACGGCCACGTCCGGCCGGTAGACCGAGACGCCGAAGTCGAACAAGAGCATCCACAAGGCCAGCACCGCGAAGAGCAGCGCACCCCCGCCCAAAGACCTGGTCACCCAGGCGTTTCTCCCCATGATCCCGAAGCTATCAACACGGGTCACGGGGGAGTAGGGCCCGGCCCACGTACCCGGCAGTCACTCTCCCGCGGCGCCGAACCGCCCGTCAGAGAACCAGGTTCGGATGTCCCGGTCGTTGGTCCATGCCAGGGCGACGATGGCGACCCCCAGCAGCAGGAGCCCGAGGAACGGAATCAGCGCGAAGAGCGGCAGGGCGAGGGCGAGTACCGTCCAGCAGTAGGCGCGGGCGGAGATCCGCAGACCGGGCTTCCTGGTCGGGAACTGCAGGGCGGTGAGGATCCCCCAGGCGGCCACCGCCAGCAGGAGGACACCGGCGAAGGTGACGAGGCCCGCGTGCGCCTCGCCCTGTGTCCGGCAGCACCGCTGGGAGACACCCTCGTCACCCCAGACCGATATCGCCACCGAGAGGCTGTTGGTGACCAGGTAGAGCCCGGAGACCGCCTCGGCGACACCGAGCACCGTCATCAGCACGCGAAGCCTCTGCACCAGCGGGGGCATTCCCGCCCCCGGAGGGAAGTTCGGAGGGGGCACCTGAGGCCGAGCCGGACCGCCGCCGGAGCCACCGCCCGGAGACCCCTCGTCCTCCGAGCGCTCCCAAGGCCGTCTGTTCTCCGCACCCATCGCATCCCCCCGGATCCCGTGCCGTGCCGTCGCGCAATCGTCCGGTGCCGCGCGACGACTGTCCAGACCGGCCGCCCGCCGGCCTGGCTTCGCGGGAGCCCGGGACGTCTGAACTCGGCCCGGGCTGGAGGGGCAACGCCTGACCGGAGCGCTACGCCCCCGCGATCCCGCCGCCGTGCTCGAACACGTGAGGACCTCCTGCGCCGATCCGCAGCTCCCGGGCCATCGGGCAGGGAACGTGCGGCGCGTCACCGGCACCGGCCCCGAAGCCCCTGCACCGTATGCGCGAATCCGACGCTTCCCGCCCGCGTTGACACCCCCCCGGTCCGCTCACCGCCACCGTCGTGGCCGGGTACACGTCACCCGGCACCGGTGGTGGTGGCTGTCCGAGGAGTCCGTTTCGGCCATCTCCCTCCTACCACTATCGAACTGACCACGCCTATTGGATACTGCCGCTATCCAATCGACGAGATGCTTCTCTCAGGGGGAATCGTGAGGCGAGCCGTCTTGCACACACCCGGATACGTCAGCGCCGTCTGTGCCGTCGCCGCGGCGACGGTCCTGGCCACCTCCACGTCCGCGGCGGCGGAGACCGGGCCCGAGCAGGACAACTTCTTTCCCGCCATGGTCCATTCGATCCTCCACCTGGACATCGATCCGCCGGGTGCCAACGACTGGAACTGCCGCCCCGACGCCGCCCACCCGCGTCCGGTCGTCCTGGTCCACGGGACGTACGAGAACCGCTACAACAACTGGGCCCGGCTGTCCCCCGAGTTGAAGGCCCAGGGCTTCTGCGTCTACGCCCTCGACTTCGGCGACACCGACGACGCCGGGGTGGCCGTCGCCCCGACCGTCAAGGGGTACGGAGACATCAGGAAGTCCTCGAAGGAGCTGGCCGCCTTCGTGGACGAGGTGCTCGCCGCCAGCGGCTCCGGCCAGGTGGACCTGGTCGGCCACTCCCAGGGCGGAACCCTGTCCCGCTGGTACCTCAAGGCCGACGGGGGCGCGGACCCGGCCGACCCGACGAAGAACAAGGTCAAGAAGATCGACCAACTCGGCG
>NZ_JBFBGN010000312.1:0-2167 GCF_040684675.1 Streptomyces sp. NPDC089915
CCACCGCGACCCCCGGCCCACCCTGACCCCCGGCCGCCCCCCGATGCACCGGAGCCGGCCCGGGGGTCGACGGGGACGAGCCGGCGGGCGGCGTCGAGGACGTCGGCGACGGGTCCCTGGCCGGGGTCGGCGTAGCGGACGGCGTTGGTCAGCACGGCCGGGACGCCCTGTTCGGCGGCGAAGCCGACGGTGCGGGCGGCCAGGCGCAGCGAGCCGGGGCCGGTGCCGGGGCGGGCGTGGTGGACGGCCTCCAGGCGCAGGGCGTCCCCGTAGCGCTCCCGCCAGGGCGCGAGCAGCCGTGCGGCCCGGTCGGGCCGGCCGGCGGCCAGCGCCCGGCCCACCTCGGACCCGGGCCCGAGCAGCACGAACACCCCGCCGCCGCCGAGCGCCCCCCAGGGCACCAGGGGCTGCCCGTGGCCTCCGGCGGGGTACCCGCCCGGCCCGTCAGGGGCGTGGGCGGTGGTGACCAGGCGGCAGAGTTCCGCCCAGCCGGTGGCGCCGTCGCGGGCCAGGAAGAGGGCGCGCGGGGCGGACTCGTCCACGAAGGCCCCGCCGCTGACGGGCACCCGCCGCCGGTACGAGGCCCCGGCCGCCGCCCGGCCGCCCGGGCCGGAGCCGTCGAGCGACCCCGCGGGGGCCACCGCCAGGTCGACTCCGAACAGGGGCCGGATCCCGGCCGCAGCGGCCGCCTTCGCGAAGCGGACCGCGCCCGCGAGGGTGTCGCGGTCGGTCAGGGCGAGGGCGTCCATGCCCCGATCGGCGGCGCGTTCCGCCAGCCGCTTCGGGTGCGAGGCGCCGTAGCGCACGGAGAACCCCGAAACGGTGTGCAGATGCGTGAACCCGGGCACCCGCGGCCCTCCTGCTTCCCTCGACCTTCTTGCCTCCCCCCGGCTCTCCACCATAGAGCAATTCGAATATCCGTGCGAAACACTTGTTCGATCATCCATTCGGCCCGCCCCTGCTGCGCCCGGCCCCCGGCACGCCGAGCGTGGGGACATGACCCAGCCCACCGAGCGCACCGACACCGACGCGCGCCCGTCCGGCGGCTTCCTCGCCGAGATCAAGGACGCGGTGACCATCCGGGCCGCCGTGCTGGTCCTGGGGGTGCTGGCCCTCCAACTGGCCTTCATCACCTCCTACATCGGGGCCTTCCACCACCCGAAGCCCAGCGAGATCCCCCTCGCGGTGGCCGCCCCCGCCGAGCAGGTCGCCGCGCAGGCCGCGCAGCGGCTCGGCGCCCTGCCCGGCAAGCCGCTCGACCCCCGGGCGGTCGCCGACGAGGCGACGGCGCTCGCGCGGATCAGGAACCGGGAGGTGGACGGCGCGCTGATCATCGAGCCGGCCCGGCCGAACGACCGGCTGCTGGTGGCGAGCGGCGCCGGGGCCTCCCTCTCCCAGGCCCTGGAGCAGATCGTCGGCCTGGCGGAGAAGTCGCAGGGCCGGGGCCTGACCGTCGTGGACGTGGCCCCCGCCGCCCGGGGCGACAGCCGCGGCCTCAGCTCCTTCTACCTGGTCGTCGGCTGGTGCGTGGGCGGCTACCTGTGCGCCGCGATCCTGGCCATCAGCGCCGGCGCCCGGCCCGCCAACGTCCACCGCGCCGTCATCCGGCTCGGCGCGCTGCTCCTGTACGCGATCGCCGCCGGGCTGCTCGGCGCGGTCATCGCGGGGCCGGTGCTGGGGGCCCTGCCGGGCTCGATCGCGGCCCTGTGGGGGCTCGGCACCCTGGTGGTCTTCGCGGTCGGCGCGCTCACCCTGGCGCTCCAGGGGCTGGCGGGCGTGGTCGGCATCGGCCTGGCGATCCTGCTGGTCGTGGTGTTCGGCAACCCGAGCGCGGGCGGCGCCTACCCGTACCCGCTGCTGCCGCCCTTCTGGCGGGCGATCGGCCCGGCCATGCCGCCGGGCGCGGGCACGTTCGCCGCGCGGTCCATCGCCTACTTCCGGGGCAACGGCGCGGCCGGCCCGATGCTGGTCCTGTCCGCCTGGGCGGTGGCCGGGTCCGCCGTCACGCTGGCCTGCGCCATGGCCCGTCGCGGCCGCCCGGGGGCCGCCGTGGGCAGCGGCCTGCCCGACGACGCGCCGTCCGTGCCCCGCTTCGCGGGCGGCGGGCCGGAGCCCCGCTGACGGCCCCCGCCGCCACGGCGAAGGCCCGCCCGGGTGTGCCCGGGCG
>NZ_JBFBGN010000313.1:0-2157 GCF_040684675.1 Streptomyces sp. NPDC089915
CTGACGAGGCCCCGCAGGGTGATGTGGGGCATCGAGGTCCTGATCCGCTCCACGATCTCCGCGCAGGCGGAGGCGCGGAAGCCGAGGCGGTTCATCCCGGTGTCGGCCTTCAGCCAGACCGTGAGCTGGGCGCGGGACGCGGCGAGCCGTTCGAGCTGCTCCGGCGAGTGCACCACCGGCCATAAGCCGAATCGTTCCAGCAGGGGTAACTCGGCCTCCTCGAAGAACCCTTCGAGGAGGAGGACGGGCTTGTGGGCCTCCACCGCGCGCAGCGCGAGCGCCTCCTCGACGGAGGAGACGGCGAAGGCGTCCGCCTCCCGGGCGGCGGCCCGGACCACGTGCTCCAGGCCGTGCCCGTAGCCGTCGGCCTTCACGACGGCCACCATTCTGCGGCCGGGCTGGATCCTGCGCATCACCGCCAGGTTGTGGGCGAGGGCGGACGGGTGGATGGTCGCCTTCAGCGGTCGGGACATCCCTGAACCTCATCTTCTCGTGCCGCCGCGCGGCGCGGGCCCTGGCCCGTCACCGGGGCTCCGTCAGGGCCGGCACCGGCGCGGCGAACCTCTTCATGACGTTGGGGAACGGTTTTCGGGCCGTGAGGACCTGGTAGTGGTCGCGCAGGGTGTTGCCCTCGTCGAGCGGTACGGGCTCCGTGAACCCGGCCCGGCGCAGCGCGTCCGTCAGGTGCTCCCGGTCGAGGACGTGGGAGTGGCGGGTGAACGCGAAGACCTCGTCGCCGATCTCCATGCGCACGTCCCAGCGGCGCAGGCCCGCCCCGGGGAGCAGGGTGATGGTCTCGGAGACCGACACCCGCCGCCCCCGCACCTCGCAGGGGGTGTGGTGGATACGGTCCTGCGGGCGCGCGGGGTCGGCGGGCAGGGGGATGTCGACGTAGAGGAAGCCGCCCGGTTTGAGGGCCGCGTGCATGCTGCGGAGGTGGCCGGTGACGGCGGCCGCGCCGGCGGCGGGGACGTCCTCTGCCGGGGTGTCCCGGGCGGGGGTGTCCTCGTCCCACACGTCGGCGTAGACGAGGGAGTTGCCCCGGCAGATGATCAGGTCGAACACCCCGGGGAAGGTGCCGCCGAGGTCCGCCCAGTCCAGGTGGACCGCCTTGGTGTCGAGTCCGAGGGCGGCGGCGTTGGCCGCGAAGCGCTCCAGCATCGCGGCGCTGCCGTCCGCGCAGACGATGCCGTGGCCCTCGCGGATCAGGTCGAGGGTGATGAAGCCGGTGCCGACCGAGCAGTCGAGGACGGTGGCTCCCGTGAAGCTCGACAGGAGCTCGTCGAGGTGCTCGGTCACCTGTTTGCGGTCGGAGCAGGCCTCCAGGTAGTACTCCATCAGTTCGGCGAAGCGCATCTCCTGCCTCACGCACCCTCCCGGGAGGTCGCCCAGACCAGCAGCTCTTCGCGGTCGATCTTGCTGTTGTGCCGCCGGTCGGACGGCAGCGGTCCGGGGTGGCGGAGCAGGGTGGGCACGGGGAGCGAGAACCGCTCGGCGACGGCGTCGACGTCCTTCTGCTCCACCTCTGCCGAGGCGGAGTCGGAGTCGGAGTCGGAGTCGGAGTCGGAGTCGGGCAGGATCAGGAAGACCCGCGAGCCGCCCTCCGCCGCGACGACCGCGCTGGCGTACACGCCCAGGTGGTGGTTGTAGACCTGTTCCTGCTGGTCGGGGTAGAGGCGTCCGAACACCGTGTCGACGACGTGCTTCTTGCGGCACAGGAACCAGACGACGGAGTCCTCGTCCAGGTAGCCGACGTCGCCCATCCGGTGCCAGAGGGTGCCGTCCTGCGTGTGGCGGAGCTTGGCGTACTCGGTGAGCGCGGGGCGCCGGAAGTACTCGGTGGTGACGCGGGGGCCGCTGACCACGAGCTCGCCGATGGCGCCCGGCGGGAGGAAGTCCGCGTCGGTGACGTGGCGCAGGTCCGTGGCGGCGGAGTCGATGACCGCGACGCGGGTGTCGACGGCACGGCCGAGCGGAACGCCCCGGCCCTGCTTCGTGCCGCGTTCCGTGAGGTCCGCCAGGGTCTCCGCGTCGATCAGGGTGATCGGCATGAGGGCCTCGGTGCTCGCGTAGGGCACGTACAGCCGGGCCTGCGGCATCACCCGGGCGAGGCCGGCGAGCATCTCCTGGTTCACCGCCGCCCCGGCGGTGGCGCCG
>NZ_JBFBGN010000314.1:0-2152 GCF_040684675.1 Streptomyces sp. NPDC089915
ACCTACACCCGCAACCTCGCCCTCGGCATCGGCACCGCCCCCTTCGTACCCCCCCCCCCCCCCCCCCGACCACGACCCCCCCCCCCGCCCCCGCGGCCCCCCCCCCGGCCCCCGCCCCGCCCGGGCCCCGGGCCGCGTCCGCCCACAGCGCGGTGAAGGCCCGCAGCGCACGGTCGCGTTCGGCGCTGACGGCCAGCGCGACGTCCACCACCTCGCGGGCCGAGACCTCACCGCGGTTGACCAGACGGGCGATCCCGACGGCCGGGAGCGTGGCGTACAGGCGGTCATCGAACATGCGCAACTCCTGGCCCGGGGGTCGTACCGGCGGACCCATCGTGCGCGCCCGAACCCGCCGCGCGCCACGGGTTTCGTACCCGACGTCCGGCCGTGGACGGATTCGGCGCCGAGCCATTGGTGCGGTCCACCGGCAACGCGCCCGCCGCTGTGGCCACGTGCTCCGGGTGGAAGCAGATCAACATCACCGGGGGCCGCGCCAAGTACCGGGAGTGCACTCGGACGGAGAGCGGCAAGCGGCAGGTGAACGGGACCTTCCAGCTGTGGGACACCAAGCGCGACGGCAAGTCCGTCCAAGCGTACGCAAGGACGGACTACAACCACTGGTACGGCGACAAGGTCACCTGGGAGCACTTCTACGGGTGGGGGGATGACAAGCATCCCAGCGGGCTGATTTCCTCAGGCTGGCGGGAAGGCGACGACTTCGAGCTGGTGATCGAGCTCAAGTAGCACCTCGGCGGGGCCCCTGCATCCGCCTGGCCGCCCCGCCTCACCCCACCTGCTCGGCCAGCCCCACGATGATCCCCTCCGGGCCGCGCAGGTAGCAGAGCAGGTGGCTGTCTCCGAACCGGGCGACCCCGCCCACGAGTTCGGCGCCGTGGGGGCGCAGGCGGGTGATGGTGTCCTGGATGTCGTCCACGGCGAACATGACGCGGTGCGTGCCCAGGACGTTGTGCGGTGGGTTGCGCGGACCGGGGCTGAGCGCCGTCGGGCTGCGGTACTTCGACAGCTCGATGCGGCCGTGGCCGTCCGGCGTCCGGAGCATCGCGATGTCGCAGTGGACGCCGTCGAGCCCGGTGCACACATCGGCGACGGGGCCCTCGACCTCCGCCGTGCCCTCCAGCTCCATGCCGAGTTCCACGAAGTACGCGATGGCCGAGTCCCTGTCCTCGACGACGATGCCGACGTTGTCCATCCGCTGGATCGCCATGCCGGTTCCTCCTTCTCGCTCGTACGGTCGGGGGCGTCGCCTTCACCCCGTCGGGTGCGCCAGGGCGGCGTCCAGGGCGTGGAAGAGCCGGTCCACGTCGCCGGTGGTGGTGTGCAGGTGGGGGCTGATCCGCAGGGCGTCGCCGCGGGCTCCGACGAACACGCCGGAGCGTTCCAGCGCGCGGGCCGTGGCCTGTCGGAGGTGGGCGGGAAGGGTGATGCCGAGCATGTGCGGGCCGCGCGGCTGGGGGACCGTCAGGCCGCGCCGGCGGGCGTGGCCGGCGATGAGGGCCGTGGTGTCCTCCAGGGTGGCGCTGATCCGGGGGACGGTCCAGTCGGTGAGCCGGCGCAGGGCGGTGACGGCCATGGGGGTGAGTTCGAACGCGGTGCGCGCCCCGGCGTCGAAGCGGCGCGCGCCCGGCTGGTAGGCGTCGCGGTACTCGACGAGGCGGGCGAAGTCCTGGGCGTCCTGGCGCAGGATCCAGTTCTCCTCCACCGGCCGGCCGTCCTGGTGGGCGGGGGAGGCGTAGAGGTAGCCGAGGCCGAAGGGGCCCAGCAGCCACTTGTACCCCACGGTGACCAGGAAGTCGGGACGCAGCACCCCGACGTCCAGCGGGACGGCCCCGGCGGACTGGCTCGCGTCGATGACCAGCGCCGCGCCCACGGCCCGGGCGGCCTCGGCGATACGGTCCAGCTCCAGCCACGTCCCGTCCGTCCAGTGCACCTGCGGTACGGACACCACGGCCACCGTCTCGTCCAGCGCGGCCAGCACGGCTTCGGTCCAGGTCTGACCGGACTCGCGGCGCACGGTCAGCATGCGCGCGCCGGTGCGTTCGGTGAAACGCCACCAGGTGTAGATCCCCGACGGGTACTCGTCGGCGAGGACCAGCACCCGGCCGCCGGGCGCCGCGTCCAGGTTGGCGGCGGC
>NZ_JBFBGN010000315.1:0-2149 GCF_040684675.1 Streptomyces sp. NPDC089915
TTGGCGATCAGGCCCTCCTGGAGGCCGACCAGGGCGGTGGCGTGGGTCAGGTTCGGGAAGTAGCCGATCCGGACCTCGGACGCGGACAGCGCCTTTCCGCCCTCGGAAGCGGCACCGGCGGGCTTGTTCTCCGTCTTCTCCGCCTGGGAACCGTAGCCGCAGGAGGCGAGGACGCCGATCAGCAGCGGCAGGGCGGTGGCGGCGGTGACGCCGCGGCGGAGCAGGGACTTACGGGTGACGGGCACGGGAGGACTTCCTCTCGACGCGCCGTCTGTGTCTTACGGCGCGGTCTTTCGGCGGTGGAGCGGGGACGGGTACGACTCGGGGAGGGCGCGAAGGCGGGATGCCGACGGCAGTTCGGTCATCACGCACATCGCGCCACTCCGCCCTGGCCGCTGCCGAGGGCGCCGCTCCCTACGCGGCCGCCCTCCTTGGCGAAGGTGGTGTACATGTCGGTCCGCATGACCTAGAAGTCCCACCCTTCCTCGTCCGCCTGCACGGTCTCGGCCTGGGAGGCGAAGGACTCGCCCGCCATGCCCGCCGCGAGGGTGGTGCCGTCGGCCGGGTCGATCAGCAGGAAGGACCCGGTGCGGCGCGAGTCGGCGTACGCGTCGAGCGCGAGCGGCTCGGCGGTGCGGACGACGACGCGGCCGATGTCGTTGGCGACCAGCCGGCCCGGGTTCGGGTGCTGGGACAGGTCGTCGAGGGTCAGCCGCGAGGGGATCTCCTTGACGATCGCCTTGACCGTGCGCGTCGTGTGCTTGAGCAGCACCCGGGCACCCACGGCCAGCGGCTGGTCGGCCACGTGGCAGACCGTCGCGACGACGTCCTGCGTGGTGGCCGGGGCGCTCGCGGACGGCGCGATCAGGTCGCCGCGCGAGATGTCGATGTCGTCCTTCAGCCGCAGGGTCACCGACTGCGGGGCCCAGGCGATGTCCACGGGTTCGCCGAGCGCGTCGATGCCCTCGATCACCGAGGTCTTCCCCGACGGGAGGACGGTGACGGCCTCGCCGACGCGCAGCACGCCGGAGGCGATCTGGCCCGCGTAACCGCGGTAGTCGGGGTGCTCGGCGGTCTGCGGACGGATCACGTACTGCACCGGGAAGCGCGCCGGGCAGGCGGTGAGGTCGTGGCTGACCGGGACGGTCTCCAGGTGCTCCAGCACCGTCGGGCCGCCGTACCAGTCCATGTTCGCGGAGGGCTCGACCACGTTGTCCCCGGCCAGGGCCGAGATCGGGATCGCGGTGATCTCCGGGACGCCCAGCTCCGAGGCGTACGCGGTGAACTCCTCGGCGATCTTCGCGAAGTCGGCCTCCCGGTAGTCCACGAGGTCCATCTTGTTGACGGCGAGGACCACGTGGGGGACGCGCAGGAGGGCGGCGACGGCGGCGTGGCGGCGGGTCTGCTCGATGACCCCGTTGCGGGCGTCGACGAGGACCACGGCGAGGTCGGCGGTGGAGGCGCCGGTGACCATGTTCCGGGTGTACTGCACGTGCCCGGGGGTGTCGGCCAGGATGAACCGGCGGCGGGCGGTGGCGAAGTAGCGGTAGGCCACGTCGATGGTGATGCCCTGCTCCCGCTCGGCCCGCAGGCCGTCGGTCAGCAGCGCCAGGTCCGGGGCGTCCTGCCCGCGGTCGGCCGACACCCGCTCCACGGCTTCGAGCTGGTCCTCCAGGACCGACTTGGAGTCGTGCAGCAGGCGGCCCACCAGGGTGGACTTGCCGTCGTCGACGGAACCCGCGGTGGCGAAGCGCAGCAGCGTGGTGGCGCTGAGCTGCTCGGTGGTGGTCGTCATGGTTAGAAGTACCCTTCGCGCTTGCGGTCTTCCATCGCGGCCTCGGACAGCTTGTCGTCGGCGCGGGTCGCACCCCGCTCGGTGAGGCGGGAGACGGCGATCTCGGCGATCACGGCGTCCAGCGAGCCGGCGTCCGAGTCGACGGCGCCGGTGCAGGACATGTCACCGACGGTGCGGTAGCGCACGAGGCGCTTCTCCACCGGCTCGGTGTCCTTGGGGCCGCCCCACTCGCCGGCGGTCAGCCACATGCCGTTGCGCTGGAAGACGTCCCGCTCGTGGGCGAAGTAGATCTCGGGGAGTTCGATGTCCTCGCGGGCGATGTACTGCCACACGTCCAGCTCGGTCCAGTTGGAG
>NZ_JBFBGN010000316.1:0-2149 GCF_040684675.1 Streptomyces sp. NPDC089915
CTCGCGCTGATCGAGCGGGGCCGTCAGTTGCGGCCTGACCTGTGCTTCGCCGTCCTGGAATCCCCGCCGGAAGTGACACACGCGTCGGGGAGCTTCGATGCGATCCTGTTGTTCGCAGTGCTGACGTGCGTCCCAGACAGCAGTGCCCAGCGGGCGCTGGTCGACGAGCTGAACCGCGTCCTGGCGCCCGGCGGGCTGCTCTACGTCAGCGATATGGTCCTGCAGGACGACGAACGAAACCACAGTCGATATGCGGCCCACGCGCGGCAATTCGGCACACCATACGGGGTGTTCGCCACGGACGACGGTGCGGTGTGTCGGCACCACGACATTGCGGAGCTACACGCTTTGTTGTCGGACTTCGACCTCGTGGACGAGCGCCGGACCGAGGTGGCCACGATGAACGGCCACCGGTCTCAGGCGGTGCAGCTGCTGGCCCGCAAGCGGTAGCGGTAGCGGTCACAGCCACTCGTTGACGGCCGCGATCAGCACCGTGGCCTCGTAGCGGACGGAGAGCTTGTCGTACCTCGTGGCCGCCGCGCGGTGGCGCTCGAGGCGGTTGATCCCGCACTCCACCGCGTGGCGCTCGCGGTAGTCGTCCTTGTCGAACATCGGCGGCCGGCCTCCGTGGGATCCGCGCTTCTTGCGGTTGGCGATCTGGCCCTTCTTCTCCGGGATCGTGCAGGGATGCCGCGTCTGCCCGAGCTAGGAGCTGCTCGAAGATGCCGTGCCAGGTTCCGTCGCGCTGCCAGCGCCGGAACAGCCCGTACACCGTCTCCCACGGTCCGTACCGTTCGGGCAGGTCTCGCCACGGCATCCCTGTCCGAGTGCGGAACCCTATGCCGTTGATCAGCTGCCGCTTGGCGTGAACCGGCGGCCGACCAGGCTTAATGCCCGTAGGCAGCAGCGGTTCCAGCACCGTCCACTGAGCGTCTGTCAGAATTCCCGAGCCACGGGGAGTGATCACCTGCGGGCCGGGCGCAACGTCGCACGTACAACGTCGGTGAATGCGGGCGGGGTTGTGATGACGGACAGGTACTGTTCGGCCATGGATCCGTCGGGGGCGCGCACGACTCACAAGGCTCACCAGGACACCGGGACGCCACGGGGATGACGGAGCGAATAGAACTGCACCTGGCCGGCGCACGGCTGAACCTCCGCAGGGAGCGGTGGCTGGCGGAGGGCCTGGACGTATCGCCCGTCCTGTGCCGGCACGAAACAGGCGTCCACACGCCGACCGAGCCGGGGCCGGCCACCGCCCCCGACCGCCTTGCCGTGCTGATCACACACCCGGACTGGGGCCTGGCCCTGTCCGTCGAGCTGCAGCCGGACGGGACGGCAGGACTGGCGTACCACGCAACCCTCGGGTCGGTGGAGAACCACGTCCGCGTCCACTCCCTCGAAGCATGGGAAGCGCTGCTGGACGACGCCGTCCGGCGCGCTCGGGGCCTGAGGGTGCAGCACGCCCACCTGCTCGCCACCAGCTGCACCACGGGCTGGCTCGACTGGGTCCACGGCGAGTTGTGGCTGCTGCCGGACTCCCTGGTCCGCGTTCGCGGCGGATTCGTCGACACCGTCGTGAACTCCATCATCCCCGACGAACGGGAACACACCGCCACCACTGTGATCGGCTACGACCCGACCGCCGTCCTGGAGGGCCACCACACCAACAAGGTCATCCCCTTCGACGGCATCGCGCACGCCAGACTGCACCGCGGTCTCACCACGTCCGGCCTCGCCGTCACGATGACGGACGGCACCCGCCACAAACTGCTGTGGCTGTCCTCCGAACCGGCCCGCCGCGTACTGACGGACCGCCTGCTGCCCGTACTCGGCTCCCGCTTGACCCCGTGAGGGCCCCCTGAGGGCCCCCTGAGGGACCCCGTGGGACCGCTCCCGGCGCCTCACGGTCGACGCCGACGGCACGGTTGGGCCGTACAGGGCATTCGGCCGGCCTGTCCGGCTCTCGTCCACGGGTCCTGAGCCCGCTCGGGGTGGGACGCGTCTAGCGTCGGCTGCGGCGGTCCCGCACGTCCCCGATGGGGCATCGGGCGCCGCCCTCGGTCCGGAGCACGGAGACGGCGCGTCGGTGCCGCGCGCCCCGCAGGAGGTCTTGATGTCGGGTATCGCAGGAGCGGCGAAGGCGCGG
>NZ_JBFBGN010000317.1:0-2143 GCF_040684675.1 Streptomyces sp. NPDC089915
GGTGCCGGTGCTTCCTGCGCTGCTCATGAGCGTCCCTTGGGGTGGATAGGGCGGTGGCTGCCGGCGCGGAGCCCGGAGTCGATGACGAGTTGGCTGCGGCGCGACTGGCCGGGGCGGGCCGAGTTCGCGGCGTCGGTGAGCAGGTCGGCGCATTCGGCCGGGGTGATGTGTCCGCCTGCGGCGAGGCCACCGGCGGTGAAGGCCGCCCGGTTGAGCTTCTCGCTGAACGCGGTGCCCGAGGGCGCCTGGGCGCAGTCCCGGACCTCGGCGAGGAGGGGGGCGAGGATGCGGTGGGCGTCGTCGGTCCCGTTCGCCCGCATGACCCGCGTGGTCCGCGTACGGCCGCGGCGGGGCGGGGCGGTCCGCTCCGGCGCCGGGAGGGCGGGGTGGTGGCCGGTGCGGGCGAGTTCGGCGTTGAGCCACAGCGGCAGCGGGGCGGGCGTGCGGGAGCCGGGCAGGGGCTCGTAGCGGCCGTCCGCGGTACGGGTGCCGGGCGCGACGATGTAGCCGCCGGTGGCCCGGACGTCGACCTGCCAGGCGAGGGCGGTACGGGTGCTGCTGCCGCTGGAGGAGCGGATGGCGGGGCCGCCCAGGGGGGCGCGGTACCAGATGTGCAGGCCTCCGCTGGGGGTGCGCACGCGCAGGGTCCCGGCGTCCTGGGCGGGGTCGGGACGGCGGCGGAGGGCCGCGAGCAGCGCGAGGGTGTCGTAGCCGGAGCTCAGGCCGCTCAGGTCGACGCGTTCGTCGATGGGAATGCCGGGCAGCAGGCGCTGACGGTCCGGCAGCGGGGCCGGGTGGGTGTCCACGTCGATGACGACGACACCGGCCGGACCGCAGGACACGCCGACGCCGAACCGCGGCTCCTGGTGCCACCAGTCCCTGATGACACCGGTGTCGGTGGTGGCCGCGTGGAAGCCGTGGCACCAGCGTCCCTCCCCCGGGCAGGGGCAGGCGGCGGGGGCGTGCTGGTCCTCCCGGCAGCGGGCGCAGTTCGCGGGCGGTGTTTTGGTCCCTGGGGCGAGGGGGTGGACGGGCATCCCCTCGGAGGCCAGCCGGAGCGCCGTCTCAAGCCCGTACGCGGAGCCGACGGCTGCCGCTGGCGGCGGCGTTGCGCTGTGGGCTGGCACGTGTTTCTTCCTCGGCGGTGCGGCGGGGCTCGGTCGGGCTGTGTGGGCTGGTCGGAGACTCGGCCCCGTTCCCGGGCAGGGACTGAAGGGACCAAACTTTCACAATGCCGGAGCCTAGCGCAGCGACACGCCGAGACGGTGCAGGCAGCTGCGACTGTTTTGATTTTTCAGTCCCTTGAGTCCCTCCCCGGCGGGAGCCGGTCTGGGCCCTAGGTGGGCCACTCGCCCCAATTGCCGGTTTCCCCGGTCCCTGGAGGCCAGGGACTGAGGTCTCCGACCCCTCCAGCGCCCCTCCCCCTCGTCCCAGCTCCCCGTGGAACAGGGACGGAACGGTCGTCAGACCCTCTTCGGTCCCTGGTCCCTTCGGTCACTGACAAACCTGCAGGTCAGGCTGGTGCCGTCGAAATCTCAGGGACCGAACAGGGACCGAAGGGACTCAATTTTCTAGTTATAACGCCAATATGGCACTGGTACTTCTTACGCCCGCGCATACACACACGCACGTAAAGGCTGGAAGAGTGAAAACTGAGTCCCTTCAGTCCCTGCCTCTTCCCCCGAAACAGCTCTGACCTGCGAAAACGTGGAGGGACCAAGGGACTGAGGGACCAAGGGACTGAACGAGACCCGCTGGAGAGCCCCTCCGGTCCCTCTCCAGGCGGGCGCTTCCAGCCCGGATCGGCTTCAGTCCCTCCCTCTCACGGCCAGGGACTGAAGCAGCTCGGGCCCACCGCTCACAACGCCCACCAGCAGTACAGCCCCTGCCCCGACCCCTGAGCCTGCCGAGCGAGCGGGGGCCAGACCCTCCAGAATCCCCCTCGCAGCGCGACTCTCGACCCCGGCCAGCAGCAGCTCATCGGTCATCGACCACAGCTCCGCGAAGCGCCCGAACTCCTCAGCCCGCCCCGATATCGCCCCGGTGTGCTACCCGGTTCGGCTGTCGTAACCCAGGTCCCGGCGGATATAGTGGGCCCACAAGTTACTCAGGCGCGAAGGGCCCTCCACCCAGTGGAGGGCCC
>NZ_JBFBGN010000318.1:0-2130 GCF_040684675.1 Streptomyces sp. NPDC089915
CTGGAAGCAGCCGTCGATCGACATGGCGAAGACCATCTTCGACAAGATCAACGCGAAGGAGGGGACGATCTACCGCAGCGACCTCTTCGGCACCATCTCCGGGTCAGGGCCTCTTCGCCGGGCCCGGGGCCGGGGCCACCGCGACGCCGGTCGGCCCGTCGCCCACGCCCACCACGTCGGTCCTGCGGGCCGTGGCGGTGTCGATGACCGACAGGGTGTCCGACTCGAAGTCGCTGACGTAGACGCGGGCGCCGTCCGGGCGGACGGCGAGGCCGTTGGGGGCGTGTCCCACGGCGACGGTCGCCGTGACCGCACGACGGCGGGTGCTGATCACGGACACGCTGTCGGACCCGATGTCGGCGACGTACACCTGGCGGCCGTCGGGCAGCACCCCGATCCCGGCGGGCTGGTCCCCGACCGGGATGCGGTCCGATTCCGCTCCGGCGCGGAGGTCGACCACCGACACGTCGTCCGAGTCCATGTTGGAGACGTACAGGCGGCGCTTGTCGGGGGCGAGCACCAGGGCGGTCGGGCCGGCGCCGACGGGGATGGCGCCGGTTACCGTCCCGGTGGCGGTCCGGACCACCGAGACGGTGCGGGAGCCGGCGTTTGCGACGTACAGGGTGCGTCCGTCCCCGCTCACCGCCACGCCCAGCGGGGCGTCGCCCACCGCGATGGTGTCCGTCACGGTACGGGTGCGGGCGCTGATCACCGACACGTCGTCCGACTTGACGTTGGCGACGTAGACGTTCCGGCCGTCCGGGGAGACCGTCACCCTGCTCGGCTCGTCCCCGACGGGGACGGTGGCGACGACCGTCCTCGTACGGGTGTCGATCACCGACACGGTGTCCGCCCCGGAGTTGGTGACGTAGGCGCGAGAGCCGTCCGGGCTGACGGCCACGCTGTCCGGCCCCTTTCCGACGCGGATGCCGTCCACGACCCGGCGGGTGCGGGCGTCGACGACCGAGACCGTGTCGGAGCGGAGGTCGGCGACGTAGACGAGGTCACCGGACCTCGGGGCCGGCCCGGTCGCCGGCGCCCCGGCGGATGCCGCCGCGGACGCGCCGGCCGGGCTGCCGGGTCCGATCAGCGCCGCCGCCGCGCAGAACAGCACCACGGCCGATCGCCGTCCCATGTCCTGATGGCTCGTCATGACGCCACCCTAGGACTCCGGAGCGGAGGTTCCCGGGAGGCTCGGGCCGGCTCTGGGGTGACCACCGGGGCGGGGGAGGCCTCCGGAGCGGGTCCCCGTTCGCGGATTTGGGACGAACGCATGTCCATCATGACAGGTCAGCGCCGTTTTTCGTAGGACGGAACGCACAGTTCGCGAGGCTTGTCCGATCCGTTCCCCACCTCCCAGAATCTCCTTCGTGCGTCATCCGGAGACAGGGGGAATGTTGACGATCGATCACGATGCGGTGCTGCGGGCCCGTGTGCTGTTGCTGGGGTCCGGCCGGCCGGGGCAGGCCGAGCTGGCCGACGCGTACCGGGTTCTGGCCGAGGTGAGTCCGAAGGCGTATCTGCCGAAGCTGGTCGGCGCCCTGCTCATGCTGTACTACCGGAGCCGGGACCCGGAGGCGGCCGTCGCCCTGACCGCCGAGGCAGCCCGGGCCGCCCGGAGGGTGGAGCCCGGGATACCGGACCGGGCGGAGCTGTTGCGCCGGGCCCTGGACGCCCACCAGGCCTCCTTGTTCGCACTCGGGCGCAGGGCGGAAGGGCACGCGGTCTGCGAGGAGCTGGCCGCGGCCGGCCACAGCGAACGGCTGGCGAGCGCTCTGGCCGAGGAGGGACGCTTCAGGGAGGCCGCGGAGCTCGACGAGAAGGCGGCACGGAGCGGAATCCCGGAACACTCCTTCTGGAACAAGGTCGCGTGGGCGGCGAACCTGGAGGGCGACGGCCTGCACGACGCCGCATCGGCCGTGTTCGGCGAGCTCCTTGAGGAGACCCGGCGCAAGGCGGCCGGAGAGCACACCTCTCTGGCGATACTCACCTGGGAGCTGGTCCACTTCTCCCGGATGCGGGAGTCCGCCGGGGATGCGGCGGGTGCCGCGACGGCCCGGCGCGAGGCCCTGGGCATCCTGGAGGGGCTCGCGGCCACGGGCGAGCCGGAGAACTGGAGCTGCATCCTCC
>NZ_JBFBGN010000319.1:0-2105 GCF_040684675.1 Streptomyces sp. NPDC089915
CGCGCGGCCCACGAGATCCCCGTCATCGCGGTCACGGCCCGGGGCAGTGAGCTGGACCGCGTCCTGGGCCTCCAGGCCGGCGCGGACGACTACCTATCCGGGCGGGCGGGACGTCGTGCCGGGCGAGGGTGCGCACGGCGGTGCGCAGCTGTCCCATGACGGCGGCGGCGTGGATGCCGTGTCCCATGACGTCGCCGATGACCAGGCCGGTGCGGCCGCGGGGCAGCTGGATGACGTCGTACCAGTCGCCGCCGACGTCGTGGTCGCTCGCGGGCAGGTAGCGGCCGGTGAGTTCGAGGCCGGGGACGGCGGGGAGGGCGCTGTTGGTGAGGCTGCGCTGGAGGGTGAGGGCGGCGTGGCGCTGGGTGGTGTACATGCGGGCGTTGTCGATGTTGAGGGCGGCCCGGGCGACGAGCTCGTCGATGAGGACGCAGTCCTGCGCGTCGAAGGGCTCGCGGCTGCGCAGCCGGGTCACGGCGACGGCGCCGAGCACCCTGCCGCGGGCGACGAGCGGCACCATGCGGGCCGAGCCGAGGGTGGCGAGGTAGGCGCGCAGGGCGTCGGCGCGGGGGTCGGTGATCAGGGCGGGGACGTCGGAGGCGTAGAGGTTCATGGGCACGCCGTCGGCGATGACCCGTTCGTAGACGGAGCCGGCGGGGATCTGGAGGGTCTGGCCGGGGGCCAGCCGGGCGGTGGGGGCGGTGGGGTCGGGGAAGGTGGCGGCGAGGCGGCGCATGACCCCGTGGGCGGCGGCGGCCGCGGCGTCGTCGGGGTCGAGGACCGCTTCGAGGAGCTGGACGTCGGCGGAGTCCGCGAGCTGCGGGACCAGCAGGTCGACGATCTCCTGGGCGGTCCGGCCCAGGTCGAGGGTGGTGCCGATGCGGGTGCCGGCCTCGGCGAGGAGGGCGAAGCGGGTCCGGGCCCGTTCGGCCTCCAGCTGGGCGCGCTGGCCCTCGGTGATGTCGATGAGGGAGGCGATCAGGCCGAGGGTTCGGCCCGCGCCGTCGAGGAGGGGGGCGTAGGAGCAGGACCAGGTGTGGTCGTGGCCGGGGTCGGCGGGGGTGCGGCCGGTGCGGCGGACGTCGAGGACGGCGGTGCCCCGTTCCAGCACCTGGCGCATGGTGGCCTCCAGGGCGGTGGCGTTGACCCCGGGGACCACCTCGGTGAGCCGTCTGCCCAGGTGGTCGGCGGCGGGGACGCCGTTCATCAGGGCGAGGGCGTCGTTGACGCGCAGGAAGCGCAGGTCGGGGCCGAGGGTGGCGAGGCCGATCGGGGACTGGGTGAAGAGGCTCTGGAGGGCGGCGAGGGAGTCCCGCATGCGCAGGACCTCGGAGGTCTCGACGGCGATGAGCATGGCGCCCCGGCGGCCGCGGGGGTCGGCGGCGGGCACGATCCACATCTCCATCGCGACCCGGTGGCCGTCGCGGTGGCGGACGGGCAGGGTGCCGACGACGGTCTCGCCCGCCTGGACGCGGCGGGTCAGGTCGTCGGCGAGCCCGTGGTTGGCCTCGGGGACGAGGACGTCGGTGCCGGGGCGGCCGAGGATGTCCTCGGGCCGGTGGCCGAGGAGTTCCTGGGCCGCCAGGGACCACTCGACGACGATCCCGTCCGCGTCCTCCCGCCACAGGGCGATCGGCAGCAGCTCGCGCAGGACGCCCGCGTACCCGACGGCCGCCTCCGGCGGGTCGGGCACCCTGCTCGCCGACTGGTACGTGTCCAATGCACCGACCTCACCCCGGGGGGTCCGATTCGTACCGATTCACCCTATCCGAGCGCCCGGCCCGGGGCGCTGTGGCGGGGGCCGGGCACCGGGGCGCGGCGGCGCCGGGCGCCGTCCGCTCCCGTCAGAAGTCGACCTGGGCGCGGACGTCCGCCCGGCCCACGGACTCCAGCTCCCAGGTCTTGCAGTACAGGCGCCGGATGTACTCGATGTCGGCGTTGCGGGCGGCGGCCTCGCGCACCGGGTACATCACGGTCAGCTCGTACGACTTCTCGCGGTTGATGTCGCCGTCCAGGATCAGCGGGAGCCGGCCGGCCATGTTGGTGACCAGTTCCTCCTCGTGGGAGAACGCCGTCATCCGGTAGCCCTCGAACGGCCAGCGGCC
>NZ_JBFBGN010000320.1:0-2104 GCF_040684675.1 Streptomyces sp. NPDC089915
CTTCCCGGCGTACCTGCGGCGGCCGGGGGCCGGGTCTCCAGGACGACGGCGGTCCCGCCCGCGTCCCGGCCCTCGTACAGGCTGATCAGCTGCCCGGGCCTCAGGTGCGTCCAGTGGGCGGGGGTGAGGGGGACGAGGCGGACCGTGGCCCGCCCGCCGGGTTCCAGCTCGGGGAGGTTCTCGACCCAGAGCACGGCGATGCTGACCGACAGGCCGCCGGTGGGCGAGAGGTGGCCGATGTCCCACATGGGCCGCAGCACTCCGGCGCCGGGGATCGGTGTCGTGCGGCGCGTCTCGCCGGCGGGGCGGAGCGTCAGATCGGCCCGGACCATGCCGTTGCGGATCTCGGAGCACCGCCAGTGGCACCAGGCCGCGCTCCGCTCCAGCCTCAGCTGTTCGGCCGTTTCGGCGAGCTGCTCCCAGAAGGTCAGGGGCAGCGGGCCCGGGTCCCCGAGCTCCTCCAGCAGGTTCAGGGCGGTCTCCCACTCGTCGTGGGCGAGGTGGTCCCAGACGTCGGCCGCCGTCAGGTCGTTCCCGGTGGCGGTCTCCTCCGGCACCAGGAGGGAGGCCGATTCGAGTAGTTCGGCCATCCCCGGCGGGAGTATCGACACGGGCGGCTCTCCTCGTACTGGCGGCTCCCCGTGGGGACCCATGCGTGGGCGGCGACGAATCGGCGCAGTTTCTCACGGGGGTCGGGGCCCTCGCCGCCACTCCAGACCTGGTTCGAGATCTCCCCGGCGGGAATGTGGCGGAGCTCCACTCCGATGGCCTACCGGGTGCCGTGAAAAGGGCGTCGGGCTGAACTAATAGGGGAGGCAACATCCGCACCCCGTACGTACGGAGGGACCCCCGTGTCTGCTGAGCTCAGCGACAGGCTCATGGAACTGCTCGACAGCCCCGTCTTCGTGAACATCGCCACCATCCAGCCCGACGGCAGCCCCCAGGTGTCCCCGGTCTGGGTCAAGCGCGACGGCAACGACGTGCTGATCTCGACGACCGTGGGCCGGCGCAAGGAGAAGAACATCCGCCAGGACCCCCGCGTCACCGTGCTGCTCCAGCCCTTCGACGCCCCGTACACGTACGCCGAGATCCGCGGCACCGCCGCACTCACCACCGAGGGCGGCCAGGAGCTCATCGACGAGCTCTCGGTCAAGTACACCGGCAAGAAGTACCGCGAGTTCAACCCGAGCTCGGTCGACGACGCCCCGCGCGTGGTCGTCCGGATCACCCCGCGGAAGATCGTCGGCCACGTCTGAAGCACGCGCGGAGGGCCCCTCCACCCGGCGGAAGGGCCCTCCGGGGTGGGGCGGTGGCCAACGGGCGGGAGGAGTTCAAGCCGCTGGCGGAACTCACGCCGGAACACCGCCGCCAGATCATCACGCTCCCGCCCACCATCGCCCGGCTCACCTCGGTGCAGCACCTCGTGCTGTACGGGCGTACGGGGCGCGACGGCGATCCGCACGTGCAGCGTCTGCGACGGCCCCGTCGAGGGCGTGAACCTCCGCCAGGTCTGGATCTCCCTCTGGACCTCCGGCGCCGACGTCCTGCCCCTGCTGGTCAACGCCTGCTCGACCGCCTGCGTCGAGGCGCTGCCCGTCCCTGCCGAGGACTACGTCCGCACGGCGCACACCGGCGGGCCGGGCCTCGTCCAGCCGCCGGCCGGCCGAATGCCCCGCTGAGGCGCGGCGGACACCGCCCTCCGGCTTCAGTGGCCGCCGCGCGGGGGTTCACAGCCCGTGCCGTCGGGGTAGCCGCCGAAGGCGGTCGCGCGGGCGGAGGCGGCGTTCAGCGTGCCCTCCACGCACCAGGGGGAGGCTCCGACGTCGATGAGGAAGCCGACGCCGGTGGGTCCGTTCTGGTCCGCGCGTATCCTTCCGGCGGGGTACCCGAGGCCGGTGAGCGCGCTACGCACGCTCTCCGGGGCGAAGTCGCCGCGCCGGCGGAGCGGTTCGAGCGCCTTCTCGACGCGTGCGACGGCCGCGAGCCCGTCGCAGCGGCTCTGGCCGTGGAGCGGGAGGGGAATCCGGAAGGCGTGGTTCTCGGCGTAGTGGTCGGCGGGCGGCACCGTCGAATCGGCGGTCGTGGCGGCCGCCGTAGGCGCGGG
>NZ_JBFBGN010000321.1:0-2073 GCF_040684675.1 Streptomyces sp. NPDC089915
GACGCATCTCGACCTGCCCGGCCTTGTCCAGCTTCTGCACCTCGGGCTCACCGGCCATCGCCAGCGCCCGCTCGGGGCGGCCGAGGCCGCGCTCGCAGTCGGCCATGACGGGCCACAGCTCGACGGAACCGGTCATCCGCTTGGCGGCACGGAACTCGGCGAGCGCCTCGCTGTACTTCTGCGTCGCGTAGGCGGCGAAGCCGGCGGCCTCGCGGACGGCGGCGACACGGGAGGCCAGACGCAGGGCGATGCGGGCGTACGCGTACGCCTGCTCGGGGTCCTCGTCGATCAGCCGGGCGACCATGACGAGGTTGCGCGAGACCTCCTCGGCCAGGCCCTTGGGCAGGCTCAGGAGCTCCTGGCGCACATCGGCGTCGATCTCGTGGCCGGTGACGTCCTCGTCGATCGGGAGCCGCTTGACCGGGTCCCGGTCGCGGTCGGCACGGAACTCGCGGCCACCGCGGTCATCGCGGCCGCCACGGAAACCACCGCGGTCATCGTGGCCACCACGGTAGCCACCACGCTCACCGCCCCGGTCGTCACGACGGGGGTAGGACGGGCGGTCGCCACCGCGGTCGTCACGACGGCCGTACGAGGGACGGTCACCGCCACGGTCGTCACGGCGGCCGTAGGACGGACGGTCGCCGCCACGGTCGTCACGGCCACCGCGGAAGCCACCGCGCTCGTCGTCCCGGCGCGGGTACGAGGGACGGCCGCCCCGGTCATCGTCACGACGGGGGTAGGACGGACGGTCCCCACCACGGTCATCGCGACGCTGGTACGACGGACGGTCGCCGCCACGGTCGTCACGACCGCCACGGAAACCACCACGGTCATCGTCACGACGCGGGAACGAGGGACGGTCCCCGCCACGGTCGTCACGACGCTGGTACGACGGACGGTCGCCACCACGGTCATCACGGCCACCGCGGAAACCACCACGGTCGTCATCACGACGCGGGAACGAGGGACGGTCCCCACCACGGTCGTCACGACGCTGGTACGACGGACGGTCGCCACCACGGTCATCACGACCGCCACGGAAACCACCACGGTCATCGTCACGACGGGGGTAGGACGGACGGTCCCCACCACGGTCGTCACGACGCTGGTACGACGGACGGTCGCCACCACGGTCATCACGACCGCCACGGAAACCACCACGGTCGTCATCACGACGCGGGAACGAGGGACGCTCGCCACCACGGTCGTCACGACGCTGGTACGACGGACGGTCACCGCCACGGTCGTCACGACCGCCACGGAAACCACCACGGTCGTCATCACGACGCGGGAACGAGGGACGGTCCCCACCACGGTCATCGCGACGCGGGAACGAGGGGCGGTCGCCACCACGGTCATCACGGCCACCGCGGAAACCACCACGGTCGTCATCACGACGCGGCGAGAACGGACGGTCCCCACCACGGTCGTCACGACGGAACGAGGGACGGTCGCCGCCACGGTCGTCACGACGCGGGTAGGACGGACGGTCCCCCCCGCGGTCATCGCGACGCGGGTAGGACGGACGGTCGCCGCCACGGTCGTCACGACCGCCACGGAAACCACCACGGTCGTCATCACGACGCGGGTACGAGGGACGGTCGCCACCGCGGTCGTCACGACGGCCGTAAGAGGGACGGTCACCGCCGGCGGGACGGCCGCCGCGGTCGTCACGGCGGAAGCCGCCACCGGCGGGCCGACCACCGCGGTCGTCGCGGCGGAAGCCACCACGGTCACCGCCACGGTCGTCACGGCCCCCGCGGTAGCCGCCCCTGTCACCGCCGTCGTTGCGACGAGGCTCGCGCTCCGGACGATCGTCGGGAGAGTTGGACATGGGTGTGACTCCTGTCTTCGGGGTACCGCTAGTCATTCTCGCGCAACCAGCCCATGGCCGCGCTTCGGCGTAAAGAGGTGCAAAACAAAAAGGACCCTTGGTCCTCAGCGTGAACGCTGAGGACCAAGGGTCCTTTTGAAAGATTGTTCGGCGGCGTCCTACTCTCCCACAGGGTCCCCCCTGCAGTACCATCGGCGCTGAAAGGCTTAGCTTCCGGGTTCGGAATGTAACCGGGC
>NZ_JBFBGN010000322.1:0-2066 GCF_040684675.1 Streptomyces sp. NPDC089915
CAGATGCAGCTGCCGTTCGTCCTGCAGTCGGCCGAGGTGATGAAGACGGCGGTCGCCTTCCTGGAACCGCACATGGAGAAGACGGACGCGGAGGGTAAGGGCACGATCGTCCTGGCGACCGTGCGTGGGGATGTTCACGACATCGGCAAGAACCTGGTCGACATCATCCTCACGAACAACGGCTACAACGTCGTGAACATCGGTATCAAGCAGCCGGTCTCCGCGATCCTGGAGGCCGCTCAGGAGCACAAGGCCGACGTCATCGGCATGTCGGGTCTCCTGGTGAAGTCGACCGTGATCATGAAGGAGAACCTGGAGGAGCTCAACACCAGGGGACTCGCCACACGGTTCCCCGTGATCCTCGGCGGCGCGGCCCTGACCCGCGCCTACGTGGAGCAGGATCTGCACGAGATCTACGAGGGCGAGGTCCGTTACGCGCGTGACGCGTTCGAGGGTCTGCGGCTGATGGACGCGCTGATCGCCGTCAAGCGCGGAGTCCCCGGCGCCGAACTCCCTCCCCTCAAGCAGCGCCGCGTCCCCCAGCGGGCCGCCGTCCTCGACGTGCGGGAGGCGGAGGAGGCAGGCCGGTCCGACGTGTCCGTCGACAACCCGGTGCCCGCCCCGCCCTTCTGGGGGACCCGCGTGGTCAAGGGCATCCAGCTGAACGAGTACGCGGGCTGGCTGGACGAGCAGGCGCTGTTCAAGGGTCAGTGGGGTCTCAAGCAGGCGGACTCCATCGCCGCCGAGGGCCGGCCCCGGCTGCGCGGGTGGCTGGACCGGATGCACACCGAGCGGCTCCTCGAAGCGGCCGTGGTCTACGGCTACTTCCCCTGCGTCTCCAAGGGCGACGACCTGATCGTCCTCGACCAGGACGGCGGCGAGCGGACCCGCTTCAGCTTCCCGCGCCAGAGCCGCGGGCGCCGTCTGTGCCTCGCGGACTTCGTGCGGCCCGAGGAGTCGGGTGAGGTCGACGTCATCGGCTTCCAGGTGGTCACCGTCGGTTCGAGGATCGGCGAGGCCACGGCCAAGCTGTTCGAGTCCGATTCCTACCGCGACTACCTGGAGCTGCACGGCCTCTCCGTCCAGCTCGCCGAGGCCCTCGCCGAGTACTGGCACGCCCGCGTCCGCGCCGAACTCGGCATCGCCGGATCCGACCCGGCGGGTATGGACGGCATGTTCCGTACCGAGTACCAGGGCTGCCGGTACTCCCTCGGCTACCCCGCCTGCCCGGAACTCTCCGACCGGGCGAAGATCGCCGAACTCCTCCGGCCGGAGCGGATCGGGGTCCACCTCTCCGAGGAGTTCCAGCTCCATCCCGAGCAGTCCACCGATGCTCTAGTCATTCACCACCCCGAAGCGAGCTACTTCAACGCGGGAGGCCGTCGATGACCCCCGCCCCCGCACGTTTCCAAGGAGCACACCGCATGTCTGCCGCATTCACCGACTACAAGGTCGCCGACATCTCCCTCGCCGCCTTCGGCCGCAAGGAGATCACCCTGGCCGAGCACGAGATGCCGGGTCTGATGTCGATCCGGCGGGAGTACGCCGAGGCGCAGCCGCTGGCCGGCGCCCGTATCACCGGTTCGCTGCACATGACCGTGCAGACCGCCGTCCTGATCGAGACCCTGGTCGCGCTCGGCGCCGACGTCCGCTGGGTGTCCTGCAACATCTACTCGACGCAGGACCACGCCGCCGCCGCGATCGCGGCCGCCGGGATCCCGGTCTTCGCCTGGAAGGGCGAGACGCTGGAGGAGTACTGGTGGTGCACGGAGCAGGCGCTGACCTGGCCCGGCCACGTCGGCCCGAACATGATCCTCGACGACGGCGGTGACGCCACCCTCCTCGTCCACAAGGGCGTCGAGTACCAGAAGGCCGGAGCCGTCCCGGACGTCTCCACCGCCGAGAACGAGGAAATGGCCATCGTCCTGGGCCTGCTGGCGAAGACGGACATCGACTGGTCCGCCCTCGCCGCCGAGATCCGCGGTGTGACGGAGGAGACCACGACGGGTGTCCACCGTCTCTACGAGATGATGGCCTCGGGTGACCTGCTGTTCCCGGCGATCAAC
>NZ_JBFBGN010000323.1:0-2063 GCF_040684675.1 Streptomyces sp. NPDC089915
AGCCCGCGTACTGGACGTACTTGGCTTTCGCCCGGTGCGGCGAGAGCGCGTGCCAGGCGTCGCGGGGCAGACGGGAGTTTGACGACAGGCCCTAGTACCGGGTGCGCGGCCGCACCCGACCGCGGCGAACGGGGTCCGGGCCCCGGGGCCGTACTCCCGCGGAAGCGGGGTACGGCTGTTCGGGCCTCGGACCTCGGCGGGGCCGGCGTCCTGACCGCCCGGCCCCTCGCCCGCCCGGGACGGGGCGTCAGACGCCCGCGCCCAGCACGGAGTTGATCTGCTGCACGTCGCCGCAGACGACGAGCAGCGCCCCGGCCCGCGCGAGCGCGACCGGCAGGGTGTCCGCGGTGGTCCCGGCCGGTCCGCCGTTGGCCGCGAAGACCACGACGGGGCGTCCGGCGGCGCGCTGCACCTGCGCCGCGTCCGCGTAGAAGACGTCGTCCCCGGCGTCGTGCTGGGCCCAGTAGGAGGCCTCGCCGAAGGACAGCTCGTGCGCGGCCCACGGGTGCGGGTCGCCGGTGGTGATCACCAGGATGTCGCCGGGCGCGCGCCCGGTGTCGAGCAGCAGGTCCACGGCCTCCTCGGCCGCGTCCAGCGCACCCTCGGCGGAAGCCGGGATCAGCTGGACCTGCGGCACCGCGGCCGAGACGGACGGGGTGGCGGGGGCTGCTGCGGGAACGGGTCCGGGGACGGCCTGTGCCGCACGCTGGGCGGGCGGGGCGGGGCGGACGGGACCGGGGCGGCCGGGCCGGGGTGCGGCGACGGGACGCGGACCAGGTACGGGGCGGGGGGTCTGCGCGGTGCGGCTCGCGGCCGGCGTGACGCGGGGACCCTGGGCACTCTCGTGAATCTGAGGCTCCTCGATGGCGGGGGTGAGAGGCATGAGTTGATGTCTATCAAACACCGGTACGAAACGTACCGGTGGGTGGCACGTGGGTGCGATCAGAAATCGAAGCCGAGTTGGCCTCCGTTTTCCAGCTCCATGGCTTCCTCGCTGCGGCGCACCTTCTTCAAGTGGCGCCACCGGGGCAGCGCGTCGAGGTACGACCACGAGAGCCGGTGGTACGCGGTGGGCCCGAGCTCCTCCAGTGCGGCGCGGTGCACGGGCGAGGGGTAGCCGGCGTTGGCGGCGAAGGCGAAGTCCTCGATCCCCTCGCCCGGTTCGCCCAGCGCGGCCATCATCCGGTCACGCTGGACCTTGGCGATCACCGAGGCCGCGGCGACGGCGATGCAGGACTGGTCGCCCTTGATCACCGTGCGGACCTGCCAGGGCCGGCCGAGGTAGTCGTGCTTGCCGTCGAGGATCACCGCGTCGGGCCGCACCGGAAGCGCCTCCAGGGCGCGTACCGCCGCGAGCCGGAGCGCGGCCGTCATCCCCAGCTCGTCGATCTCCTCCGGGGAGGCGTGTCCGAGGGCGTGCGCGGTGACCCAGGTCTGCAGGACGTCGAACAGTTCGTCGCGTCGCCTGGGGGTGAGCAGTTTCGAGTCGGTGAGCCCTGCGGGCGGCCGGCGCAGGCCGGTGATCGCCGCGCACACGGTGACGGGACCGGCCCAGGCCCCTCGTCCGACCTCGTCGACCCCGGCGATGACCTTGGCGCCGGTGGTTGCACGGAGGGAGCGCTCGACGGTGTGGGTGGGTGCTTCGTACGGCATGGCGCCAGCAAGGGTACGCCGCCCCGGGCCGCCTGCACACCCCGGCCCGCGGCAAGCGTGCGGACGGGGCGCCGGAGCGGGCTCGGGCGGGCACATCGGCACCATCGGCCCGTCGATCATCTCCGCGATCTCCTGGTCCGTCCATTCGCTTCCGCATACCTCAGTGCGGTACACCAGCATCGCCGGGATCCCATCGGAGATCAGCGGAATCGCAGCGTCCGCGCGAACGTTACCCTGCCCGATTCCCCGGCACGCGGGCTCGCGGATCAGTTGGCGCGCCGACTCGCACAGCTCTTCCAGACGACCTCACGGAAGAGGCCACCCCGGCCTGGATCGCATTCGTGAAGCACGTGAACCAGACGCCGAGGACCCGGGTGCGGGGGGAGTGCCCCCGCACCGGGGTCCTCGAC
>NZ_JBFBGN010000324.1:0-2054 GCF_040684675.1 Streptomyces sp. NPDC089915
CGAAGGTCCCGCACATCACGATCGCCGCGGCCACGTAGGAGGTGGTGGCCCAGAAGCGTGGGAACACCGTGCCGCGGCGGAGCTGCGTCGCGGTGGCGAAGATCATGAAGGACATGAAGAAGTGGATCGCGGTGTAGCCGACCGCGATGCAGATCTCGTAGGCCAGGCGGGCGTTGTGGGCGTCGACCGTGGGGCGCAGCGCGGCGACCCACCACATGCCGTTGGTCTGCTGGAGGGTGACGGCCTGGACGGCGGCGCAGGGGATGATCAGGGAGAGGTGGACCGAGGGTCCGGTGGCGGTGTGCAGCAGGTGCTTGAGTCCGGCGGCGAACCAGACGACCAGGGCGAAGCCGAAGTTGGCGAGGTAGAACTGCGCGGCGACGTTCGTCCGCTGCACGGCGAAGTGGTGGGCGATCTGCTGGTCGGTCCAGGACCAGTCGGGGTAGGGCTGGGTGGGGGTGCCCGTGAGGAAGACCACCAGGGCGCCGGTGGCGAAGGCGGCTATGCCGGCCCATCCCGCGACGCGGATGTCCCTGTTCACGGTGCGTCCTTTCGTCGGGGGAAGTCGTGCTGTGCGTAGGGGCCGTACTCGATCGGGCCGAGGTGGTCGATGGTCCAGCCGGCCGGGTAAGAGGGCGGGGTGCGGTGGAAGGGCTTGTCGTCGGGGCGGGGAGGGAGCGCGCGGACGAGTCGGCCCCGGGCGCGCAGTGCGGTGTGGGTGACGGGGGTGAGCCAGGCGGGAGGGTCTTCGAGGCCGAGGATCCTGCGGTTGGCCGGCTCGATCATGGATGTGACGGCTGAGAGCACGAGTCGGCGGGTGGGGGCGGGGCACATTCCGGCGATGATGTCGAGGGCGCAGCGGGCCATGGTCCGGTTCGCCGGGTGGGGGGCGGCCCGTTCGGCTTCGGCCCGGCGGACGTAGGCGTCGAACTCGGCGTGGGTGGCGGGGATGTCCTTGATGCCCATGAGCCGGCCCATGCGCCGGTTGGTGTTGACCAGGGCGCGGATCTCGGTGTCGGTGAGTCCGCGCCAGCCGTAGGTGTTGATCCACCGGATGGGCCAGACGGTGTGGCTGGTGAGGATGTACAGGTAGTCCTCGTTCGCGATCTCGTAGTGGGCGTGGATCTTGTTGAGGGCGCGCAGGGTGGCGCGGCCGTGCGGGGACTCCAGGCCGGCCCGGCATGCCTCGTAGGGGAAGAGCATGGTGTCGTCGAACCGCTTCTGCGGGTGGCGCAGGAACTCGCCTCCGTCGGCGAGGGCCTGGGTGATGGAGGGGATGAGGAAGTCGGTGACGAACGCCACCGAGTAGCCCTGGTTGTAGTCCCAGGGGAACTCGTAGCGGGTCACCAGCTGGAAGATCTCCTCGTAGTCGGTGTCGGGGTCGAGGGTCTGGATGTGCCTCAGTCGGGTGTGGCGGCCCATCACTCCTCCGTGGGGACGAGTCGTTCCAGCAGCCAGCCGGTGACGGCGGCCGCGGTGGGCATCACCCAGATCACCCCGGGCGGCATGGTGATGCCGGTGGCACGGTGGATGCGCTGCTGGAGCTGGACGGCGCCGAGGGAGTCGAGGCCGAGCAGGACCATGCTGGTGTGCGCGCCGACGTGTCGTTGCGTTCCTCCGAGCAGGTCCCGGATGGTGTCGGTGAGGAAGGTCTCCAGCAGGGCGCGGCGCTCCCCGTCGGTGGCGGCCAGCAGCTCGGCGCGCAGCGGCGTCGGTCGGGCTTCCACCTCGTGGCCCAGGAGTGGCGCGAGGAGGGTGGAGGTCCGCAGGGCCGGGAACGGTGCGATCCACCGGCGCAGGTCGACCGGGGAGTACGCCACGCGTTGGTAGTCGGCCTCGATGATGCGGGCGAGGGCGTCGGTGCCGTCCTCGGGGGCGATGGTGAGGAAGCCGCGCTGCGCCAGGTGCCGGCCGCGTCCGGCTTCGCGCCAGGGTCCCCAGTGGATTCCGGTCGCGGGCAGGCCGGCTTGTCTGCGGTGGGTGACGAGGGCGTCGAGGAAGCCGTTCGCGGCCGCGTAGGCGCCTTGCCCGGGGGATCCGATCATGGAGGCCAC
>NZ_JBFBGN010000325.1:0-2044 GCF_040684675.1 Streptomyces sp. NPDC089915
CTGGCCGTGATGCCGGACGTCCACTACGGCAAGGGCGCGATCACCGAGCCGACCGTCGCGCCATGCCGATCGTCCGGCGTCGGCGAGGGAGCCGGCCAGGCCGTCGCCCGCGTTCTCCACCTTCCGTCCCGGCTCGGCCAGCCGCATGATCGCCTCGTGGACGGCCATCGCGAACCACACCGCGCCGGCCAGCACGACCGCGGCCGTCAGGTCCGCGAGGATCTGCCGGGTCCTCCGTGCCGAGGTCTGGGCGTAGAGAAGCATCGCCGCTCCCCCTCCTGTTTCCGGTCATCGCGTCGACGGCCTGGCCGACGCGTGACGTGTCGGCCGCGGGTATCGGCTCGTCACCCGACGGTACGTCAGCACCGGTTCCTCCACCGGTGTTCGCCCCTACCCGTCGGCAAGTACACGGTTGACGGGGCGGCTCAGCGGAATGCTGCGACGTTGCGGGAAGCCCACTCCGCGAACGGGCGTGCGGGGCGGTTCAGGACCTGCCGGACGGCGGGGCTGATGCGCAGTTCCGCGTCGCTCGGCGCGCCGAGGATGTCCAGGGTGTCGTCCGCCAGCTCCGTCGGCATGTTCCGGGCCATGGCGGCCTTGGCCTCGTCGCGGGTCAGGGCGTGGAGCCGCAACGGCGAGCCGAGTGCCGTGGCGATGGCCTGCGCCTGCTGGCGCGGCGTGATCACCTCCGGTCCGGTCAGCTCGTACACGCCGCCGAGGTGCCGGTCCTCCAGCAGACAGGCCGCCGCGACCTCGGCGATGTCCCACGGGTCGACGACCGGGACGCCAACGTCCGCGAACGGGGCGGCTACGAGCCGCTGCGTGCGGACGGAGTGGGCCCACCACAGGGCGTTGGAGGCGAAGCCGCCCGGCCGGAGGACCGACCACTCCATACCGGACTGCTGAACCGTTTCCTCCAGTGCGCGCATCGCGATCCGTGTCCCACCGTACGGCCTGGTCGCCACGCCCTGCGTGGAGAGCAGGACAAGCCGGCGAACCCCGGCGGCCGCGGCCCGGGTGACGATGTCGGCCGGAGCGGTTCCGGGACCGTGCAGGTCTCCGGGCAGCAGCAGGAACAGGGCCTTCGCGCCGACGAGCGCAGGCTCCAGGGCGCTCGGCGCGACGAGGTCGGCCACCAGATGGCGGACTCCGTCCGGCACTTGAGCCACGTGCCTGGACACCGCCAGCACCTCCTCGCCCGCCTCCGCCAGCGTCCGCGTCAGCGGCCGGCCCACGTTCCCGGTTGCTCCGGTCACCACGATCATGATCAGCTCCTTCGTCCTCTGCCGCGTGTGCAGCCGACGCTAGGAGGAGGGCTCACTTCTGGTAAGGACATACCTGGCGGTAAGCTCCTCACATGAGTGGTAGCCCGCAGCTCGGAACCGGTGACGCGGTGAGGCCGTATGACGTGTTTCACACCGACTGCCCCGCGCGCGAGATGGTCGACCACGTCACCAGCCGATGGGGCGTCTGGGTCCTGATCTCCTTGCGGAGCAACGCCCTTCGGTTCTACGAGCTGCGCGAGAGCATCCAGGGCATCAGCGAGAAGATGCTCGCGCAGACCCTGCGCGCACTGGTCCGGGACGAGCTGGTGTGGCGGACGGTCGAACCGACGACGCCGCCTCAGGTCACCTACGGGCTCACCGAGTTCGGCCAGGAGATCAGCGAGCCCCTGCTCGAACTCTTCGACCGGATCACCCGACGCGTTCCACCACGCCCTGCGGGCTAGCCGTCTCTCTCGGACCCCCGAGCGTCACGCGTGCGACGGCGTGGACCGGAGGCCTTCGAGCAGGGTGGCCAGGTAGCGGCGGGCGGTGTGGATCCGGTCGTCGGGGGCGCCGCCGTGAACGTGGACGGCGTGGGCGATGCCGCACATGAGCGGGAGCAGGTCGGCCGGGGCCAGGTCGGGGCGGACCGCTCCGGCCCGGACGGCGCGGTCGAGCAGTGTGCTGCCGGCCGACCGGAGCGACTGCTTGAATTCCGATGTGCGGGGCAGGGCGTCCGCCGGTGCGGCGGTGACCGGGGCCAGGGAGGCGTCCGTGAC
>NZ_JBFBGN010000326.1:0-2012 GCF_040684675.1 Streptomyces sp. NPDC089915
GTGGTACGCCCCGCGCGGGCAGCTGTCGCTGCGGGTCACGGAGATACGGCCCGTCCCGGCGCCGGCTGTCGGCGGGAATGCCGGCGGCCGCCGGGTCGACCCGGGCGCGCCGGGTCCGCAGGAAGCCCGCGAGATCGTCCATGCGCCCAGTATGGCCGCCGCGCCGCCCCTGAGGGTGGCCCTGCCGGTACCAGGAAGTCCCGTCCTACGGAAGCGGCGTCCCTGAACGCGGGGCGCGGCGGCGGCCAGGATCAGAGGCATCAGATCCGGTCCGGTCCGATCCAGTCCGGTCCCGTACGACCAAGGAGTTTCCCGTGAAGACGCTGATCGTCTACGCCCACCCCGAGCCGAAGTCGCTCAACGGCACGCTGAAGGACCTCGCCGTCTCCACCCTGGAGAAGGCGGGCCACGAGGTACGGGTGAGCGATCTGTACGCGATGAACTGGAAGGCGGCCGTGGACGCCGCGGACTACGGCCCCGAGGCCCCGGCCCGGCTGAAGGTCGCGGCGGACTCGGGCCGGGCCTTCGACGCCGGGACGCTCACCCCCGACGTCCTCGCCGAGCAGGAGAAACTGCTGTGGGCCGACACGATCGTCTTCCAGTTCCCGCTGTGGTGGTACTCGATGCCCGCGATCCTCAAGGGCTGGGTGGACCGGGTGTTCACCTACCGCTTCGCGTACGGCGTCGGCGAGCACAGCGACACCAAGTACGGCGAGCGCTTCGGCGAGGGCACCCTCGCGGGCAGGAGGGCCCTGCTGTCGGTGACCGCCGGCGGCCCGGAGTCGCACTATTCCGCCCGTGGCATCAACGGCCCCATCGACGACCTGCTGTTCCCGTTCCAGCACGGCATCCTCTACTACCCGGGTGTCGAGGTGCTGCCCCCGTTCGTGCTGTACGGCACCGACCGGATGACCGACGAGGAGTTCCCGGACGTGGCCAAGGCCTGGGAGCAGCGCCTCCTCACCCTGGAGTCGACCGAGCCGATCGCGTTCAGGCGGCAGAACTTCGGGGACTACGAGATCCCCTCACTGCACCTGAAGGAGGGCCTGGAGCCCACGGGCCGCACCGGCTTCGGGCTCCACGTACGCGGCTGACCGCCGGAGGCGGCGCGGCCCCGTGGGCCGCCACCGTCCGGGGTGGCCGCTCAGAGGCGCTGCCAGAGCGCCGGAACGTTCGGCGGTTCCCAGCCGGTGACCGAGGTGTGCGCCTGCAGGCAGCGGTACGAGAGCCCCGCGTACGTGACCCCGTCGCCGGCCCGGTAGGCGCGGCCCGCCGCCCAGCTCCCGGTGGGCGGGGTGGTGGGCGGGGGAGTCGTCGGCGGGGTGGTCGGGTCCTGGGCCACGTCCAGGACGAAGTCGAAGGTGGCTTCGAGACCGGGACCGGCCTGGCGCACGTTCATCAGCAGCCGGCTGTCGAAGAGGGAGTCCGTGCCGTTGCGCGGCTCACCCGGGAAGTACAGCTGGGTGGTGACCACCCGCCGCCCGGGCGCCTGGAGCTTCACGTGGAGGTGGCGGGTGCGGCCGGGGTAGAGCCCCGGGACGATGGTGGTCAGGCTGAACGCGCCCTGTGCCGTGCTGAACTGGTGCCCGCGGAAGCCGTAGCCGCTGTTGTCGTACGCGCCGTTGTCGTCGGCCTGCCAGAAGTCGAGCAGCACGCCGGGGACCGGGCGGCAGGCCCGCCCGAAGACGTACCCGCTGACGGTCAGCCGGGTGCCGGGCGTACCGCTCGTGACCAGGGAGTTCCGCAGCGGGGAGTTGGGCTTGAAGTACGGGCCCTCCATCTGCTCCACCGTCGGCTCGTCCCCGTCGTGGCACTCCGGCGTCGGGGCGAGGGGCGTGCCGCCCGAAGCCGGGCGTTCGCGGGCGAGGGCGACCGGCGCCCCGATCAGGAACGGGGCGGCGCCGAGCGCGGCGGCGGCGCGCAGGACGGCCTTGCGGCTGACCCGGCGTCCGTCCTCCGTGGTGGCAGGCGTGGGTGTGGGTGTTGCGGTGGGCTCCTCCGGTACGGGCATC
>NZ_JBFBGN010000327.1:0-1995 GCF_040684675.1 Streptomyces sp. NPDC089915
GGCGGCCGCGCGGCTGGCGGGCGAAGGCGGCGCTCAACGGCTTCGGCGCCCTGCTGACCGGTGTCTCGGCCGTCGGCCTGGTCCGCACGCCGTGGTGCGCCCCGTAACAGGGCGCGTTCCCATGGGCGCGACCCAGGACTGCTGGAGGCGCGGCCGGCCCGCTGTCGGATGCGGGGGCTAAGGTCGGCGGGGTACGACCGTCATCAGCAGGAGATCTCATGCCGTCAGGGCAGGTACAGCAGGGCACCCCTCAGGCCCGGCCGGCCAGGCCGCGCCCGTTGGCACCGATCCCCTTCGATGTCGAGTCGGTCTTTCCAGAGCTTGCCGGTACGGCGCGCGCGGTCACACTCCTCTACCCCCGGGCCGGGCAGCCGGGCCCCGGCGACAGCTCCATCGGCGGGCCGCTGCTGTGGCCGGCCGGTGAGTCCTGGCCGATGTGTGCCGAACCAGACCACTACAAGCCGGGCGACGCGCCCGTCGGGCCTGACCCGGTCGCGATGGTTCCGGTGGTCCAGCTGTACGCACGGGACGTGCCCGACCTCGTCTTCCCTGCCGGCACCGACCTGCTGCAGATCCTGTGGTGCCCGCTCGTACACGAGGACGACCAGTACACGGCCAACCCCCGGCTCCACTGGCGCAACACGGCCCGGACGGCCGCCGACGTCGCTGACGGCCAACCGCCCCGCCCGCACACCGCGGAGCGGGACTACCTGCCCCGCCCGTGCACGGTGTCCCCCACGCCGGCCCTGGAATACCCGAACTGGGACCTTCCTGACGAACTCAGCGAGCAGATCGGCGAGCGCTTCGAGGCCCTGGAGGAAGAACGCGGCTTCGACTACTTCGAGGTGGCCACCACCCAGCAGAGCAAGGTCGGCGGCTATCCGAGCTGGACCCAGCAGCCGGACTGGCCTGACTGCGCGGGCTGCCGCACACGCATGGAGCACCTGCTCAGCGTCACCGCGACCGAGGCGGGCATGGGCCGTTGGCTCCCCCTGGACGAACGCAACCCCGACCGGGACCAAGCCGAAACCCCGTCCTGGCGAGCCGAAGCGGACCCCGCAGCCCTCGACACATTCGGACACCGCATGTACCTGGGCGGCGGAGGCATGTACTTCTTCGTCTGCCGCAACTGCCCGGACACCCCCTACACGCATCGCTACGACCGCTGAACCCCGTGCCGTTGAACCTGTGGCATCCCGTCGTCTCTGCTTCTGACCGACATCCCGAGCCCTGTCGGGCTGGAAGCGTTGCCGAGTCTCACCGACATTCATTCCTCCGTCTCACCTACGGACACCCACCCCTGTCGCGGCAGTCGGACCAGTACGTCGCCGGCACCGGACTTGGGCGGATCGGGCGTACGGTGCTGGTGTGACCACGACTGCACCAGGGACCGCGCTGCTGCTCGCCGCCGCTCCGACCGGCAAGAGCCGGCTGATCGACGCCACCCGCGTCCTGCCCACCCTGGCGGCCTGCCCACCGACGACGCTGACCCGCACGAGTGCCGGGACCATCGTCGAGCTGGCCGACCCGGTGGACCAGCAGACGGTCCTCACCCGCATCCGCGCCGCCGCGGCCACACCGGGCCCCCTGACGCTGATCCTCGCGGGCCAGCTCCACCTCGACACCAGGCAGCACGAGATCCATCTGGCGCTCGCCCGCACGACGCCGGCCACCCTGCGCTACACCGGTCTGCCGTGGTCCTGGCTGACGAACGAGCTCAAGCCCCGCCGCCCCGACACGACGGTCGTCCTCGTCGACTTGGTCGCGACGCCCGCCACCTGGCAGAGGATCCGCACGGAGGGCCTCACCCTCGACCCCGGGATAGCGCTCCACGGCCGCATCAGCCCGCCGCTGCGCCGCAACCGGATCGCGGTCCCCGCCTACCTCCAGGCCGTGGCCGGCATCTGGCGCAGCGGTCTGAACCCGCCACTGGCCGAGCTCCACACGAAGGCCGCCGCCCACGCCGGCGGCGACGAAGCGCTCCTCCTCGCGGCG
>NZ_JBFBGN010000328.1:0-1995 GCF_040684675.1 Streptomyces sp. NPDC089915
CCCCGCGCCGCCGCCTCGTTCTGCCGGGTGAGGGATCCCACCGGACGGCCCCCCGGCGATCCCCGGCAGCGCAGCCCCCCCGCACGTACAACCTCGACGCCCTCGGCGAGAAGCACGACCAGCGCGTCACCACCGTCACCACCGCCACTCCCACCGGGCCGGTGACCATTCACGTCGGGGCCTCACTGCGCACGGCCGACACGGCCGAGGACATCACCACGGCCGCCCTCGCCGCGCTGAGCACCCTGCTGCTCCTCACCGTCGGGGTGCTGACCTGGCGTACGACCGGCCGGGCGCTGCGTCCCGTCGAGGCCATCCGGGCCGAGGTCGCCGCGATCAGCGACCGCGGCCTGGACCGCCGGGTCCCGGCCCCGCACGGCGACGACGAGATCGCCCGCCTGGCAGAGACCATGAACGCCATGCTGGAACGGCTGGAGGCGGCGGGGATCCGGCAACGCAGGTTCATCGCCGACGCCTCCCACGAGCTCCGCAGCCCCCTCGCGGTGCTCCGGACCCAGCTGGAGGTCGCCCACACCCATCCCGACCCGACCGTGCGCGACACCCTGCTGGAGGGAGCCCTCCAGGACACCGAACGCCTCCAGGCGCTCTCCGCCGACCTGCTGCTGCTCGCCCGTCTCGACGCCACCGGCCAGAGCCGGCCCGCCGAACCCGTCGACCTCACCGACCTCGTCCGCACCACGGTGGCGGCGCGCTCGACGGACCCGCACGAGGTCGCCCTGCACACGTCCGCCGTGGTGACCGTCTCCGGCAACGCCCTGTGGCTCGGCCGTCTGCTGACCAATCTCCTGGACAACGCCCAGCGGCACGCCCGGCACTCCGTCACCGTGCGGCTCGCGGCGGACCCGGTGACCGCGGAGGCCGTCCTCGACGTCTCGAACGACGGCCTCCCGATCGCCGCCGCGGACCGGGAGAAGATCTTCGAACGGTTCACCCGGCTCGACGACGCGAGGAGCCGCGACGACGGCGGCACCGGCCTCGGCCTGTCCATCGCCCTGGACATCGCGGCCCTGCACGGCGGCACGATCACCGTCGAGGACACCCCGGACGGCGTCACCTTCCGCACCCGCCTCGCCGCCGGCTCCCGGGGGTAGACCAGCGGCCCCGGCGTACGTCAGCCGGAGTCGCCCTCGACCTCGCCCTCGACCTCGCGGAGCAGCCTGCGCAGGGTCTCCTCGTCGTCGTCGGAGAGGGACGAGACGAACCTCTGCAGCACCAGGTCGCGGCGCGGCTCGCTCTCCAGCTCCCGGCGCATGCGCCCGGCGACGAGCCCGGCCGCGTCCTCCACCGGCTCGTAGGCGAACCCCCGGCCGGACGGGGTACGGCGCAGCGTGCCCTTCTCGTAGAGGCGGCTGAGGATGGTGGCCATCGTCGTCCGTGCCAGCCCCTGGTCGAGCACCGCGTTGACCTGCTGCGCGGTCATCGGCTTCCCGGCCTCCCACAGGACCGCCAGCACGTCCGCGACGAGCTCACCGTGGGGACGCCTGTCGTCCCGGCGCCTGTCGGCCATGTCTCTCCGTCCTCCGTACGCTCCGGGTGCTCAGACCGCACCCGTCCCACCGGCTCCTACGGTATGCGGCTCCCGGTCCGTGCGGAGAGCCGGGTTCACGCCTGTTGCGGCAGAAGTGCCTCCAGCGCCGTCCGGGGCCCCTTCGACGGACCCCGGCGGCGTGCCCGGCGGGATCTCAGAACCTGAACATGTCCTGCAGGTCGGAAGGGATGAGCTGCCAGAGCAGAATCAGCACCAGCGCGTCCAGCAGTGTGCCGACGACCAGCAGACCGCTGGCGCCGCGCCGGAAGGCGAACAGTCCGCGGAGGAGGCCGATGACGGCCATGGTGATCGACGCCAGCAGGAGCAGCAGGTACGGGGCCGCCGTCTGGTAGGACGTGCCGTCGTTCACGGTGTCGAGTCCGAGCCGGAGCACGAAGAAGACCAGGAACTGCGGCAGGCCCAGCAGGAACACCCACCAGGCGGTC
>NZ_JBFBGN010000329.1:0-1984 GCF_040684675.1 Streptomyces sp. NPDC089915
CCCGCCCCGGCCTGCTGGCCCGCCTGCTCGCCCGCTCCCGGCGCGGGCCGGGTACCGCCACACCCGCACCCCCCGCCCCGGGGGCCCCGGCAGCCACCACCACCTCCCTCGGCATCCGCCGCTCCCGCACAGAGGTCCTCCACGACATCACCCTCACCGTCGCCCCCGGCGAAACCATCGCCCTCATGGGCCGCAACGGCGCCGGCAAATCCACCCTCCTCGCCGCCCTCACCGGCACCCTCGCCCCCACCACCGGCCAGGTGACGGTCGGCGGCCGCGCCCCCCACCGCACCCCGCCCCAGGAGATGGTCCGGCGGGTCGGCCTGGTCCCGCAGGAGCCCCGCGACCTCCTCTACGCCGACACCGTCGCCGCCGAGTGCGCCGCGGCGGACGCCGACGCCGGGGCCGCCCCGGGAACCTGCCGCGCCCTGGTCAGCACCCTGCTGCCCGACGTGCCGGACGGCACCCACCCCCGGGACCTGTCCGAGGGCCAGCGCCTCACGCTCGCCCTCGCCCTGGTCCTGACCGGCCGCCCCGCCCTGCTCCTCCTCGACGAGCCCACCCGCGGCCTGGACTACGCCGCCAAGGCCCGCCTCGTCACGACCCTGCGCGCCCTCGCCGCCGACGGCCACGCCATCGTCCTCGCCACCCACGACGTGGAGCTCGCCGCCGAGCTGGCCCACCGCGTGGTCATCCTGGCGGGCGGCGAGATCGTCGCGGACGGGCCGACCGCCGAGGTCGTGGTGTCCTCCCCCGCCTTCGCCCCCCAGGTGGCCAAGATCCTGGCCCCGGACCGCTGGCTCACCGTCTCCCAGGTGGCCGCCGCCCTGAACCCCGCGGAGGCCACCCCATGACCACCCGCCCTACCCACCCCTCCCGTCCCACCCGCCCTATCCGCCCCATCCGGATCGGCCCCCGCGCCGCTGCGGCCCTGGTCCTCGTCACCCTCATCGGCATCGCCGCCTTCGGCTGGCCCCTCCTCGCGGACGCCCAGTCCGGCCTGGCCCACTCCCAGGACGCCCCCTGGCTCTTCGCCGCGCTGCTCCCCCTCCTCGTGGGCGTCGTCGTCGCGACCATCGCCGACGACGGGATGGACGCCAAGGCGGTGGCGATGCTCGGCGTGCTCGCCGCGGTGGGGGCCGCGCTGCGCCCGCTGGGCGCCGGCACGGCCGGACTGGAGCCCATGTTCTTCCTGATGGTGCTCAGCGGCCGGGTCCTCGGCCCCGGCTTCGGCTTCGTCCTCGGCGCCGTCACGATGTTCGCGTCCGCCCTGCTCACGGGCGGGGTGGGGCCGTGGATGCCGTTCCAGATGCTGGCCCTGGGCTGGTTCTCACTGGGCGCCGGGCTGCTGCCGGGGGCGGTGCGGATCCGGGGGCGGGCGGAGCTGGCGATGCTCGCGGCGTACGGGTTCCTGGGCTCGTTCGCGTACGGGACGGTCATGAACCTCCAGGGCTGGGTCCTGCTCCAGGGCATGGGACAGGGGATCTCCTTCCATCCGGGCGACCCGGTCCCGGCGAACCTCGCGCGCTTCTTCGCGTACTGCCTGGCGACCTCCCTGGGCTGGGACCTCGGGCGGGCCGCCCTGACGGTCGTCCTGACGCTCACGCTCGGCGGCACCCTGCTGCGGGCGCTGCGGCGGGCCACTCGGAAAGCGGCGTTCGACGCGCCCGTCTCCTTCGATTCGGCGCCCGGGAGTGGCCCGGGACACGCACCCGACGGGGTACGGACCGCCACGCAAGGTGACATCCGGCCCCTGCGGCGGTGAGGCGGCCCACAGGACCCAGGTCACATCCGACCCTCCCTAGTAGCCGCCACTCCACCGGCACCCACGGCCCCCACCTGCGCGAACACCCGCTCCGGGCGCGGGGGACCTTGAGCCCGGCCCCCTACCCCGCTAGTAGGAGGGGGGCGTTGCCAGGGCGGCGGGGGCCTGGCTAACTGGTGTTGTCGCCGAGGCGGCCGGGGCCCCACAGCCCCCCGCCGG
>NZ_JBFBGN010000330.1:0-1959 GCF_040684675.1 Streptomyces sp. NPDC089915
CGGGCCGCCACCGCCCCGCACCCGGCGCCGTCCGGGCCGCGGGGCGCGGGCGACCGGCTGGAGATGATCGAGGCGCCGGCCTTCGTCCGCCGCCGCTTCCGCGAGCGGTTCCCGAGCACCGAGGGCTGGTTCTACCCGCTGCACACCCCGAACGTGCTGCTCACGCCCGAGGACGGCCGGTTCGAGGTGTACGCCTACCTCAACCGCGCCGGGGGCTACTGCTCCCTGCTGACCGCCCACCCCGACCCGGCCGCCGCGGCCGCCTGCCTCGAACCCGTCACCCGGGCCCTGGCCCGCGCGGGCGCGGGCTACGTCGAGGCCCTCGTACCGCTCGCGCACCACGAGGTCCTCTCGGCCTTCCTGGCCGAGGGGTTCGTCGCCGGGGCCGTCTACCCGGCGATGCGCGCGGACGGCGACGGCTTCCACGACTACGCCGTCCTGTCCCGCTCCGGCGAACGCATCGACTTCCGCGGCGTCGCCGTCGAACCGCCCCTCCAGCCCTATCTGGACTGCTACGTGTCGGCCTGGGCGTCGACGCACCTGCCCACCACATCCGAGGTCACCCCATGAACCCCCATCTCGCGCCGGTCGCCGTACCCGACCCGGCCCTCCTGCCGCACGTCCAACGACTGTGCGACCTGACCGACCCGTACGCCTTCGGTCCCGCCGAGGACGAGCTGTTCGCCGCCGCCATGGCTGAGACCAACGCCTGGCACGCCGAGCGCTCCCCCTTCTTCCGCTCCCTGTACGAGGCCACTCCCCCGGCCCGGCCGTACCGGACGCCGCTCGTCCACGCGAACTTCTTCAAGCGGCACGAGGTCCTCTCCATCCCGCGCGAGGACGTCGAGCTGCACCTGACCTCCTCCGGCACCACCGGCCAGAAGTCGCAGATGTTCTTCGACCACTGGACCATCCGCTCCGCCCAGCGGATGGTCGCCCGGATCTTCGAGCGCAACGGCTGGATCACCCCCGACCAGGAGGTCAACTACCTCCTGTACAGCTACGAACCGGCCCCCTCGCTCAACCTCGGGACCGCCTTCACCGACAACTACCTGTGCGACTTCGCCCCGGCGCGCAGCGTCGCGTACGCCCTGCGCAACACCGGCGGCGACCACGAGTTCGACCCCTTCGGCTGCATCGCCGCGCTGCGCCGCTTCGAGCGGGAGGACGCACCCGTCCGCATCCTCGGCTTCCCCGCCTTCCTCTTCTTCACCCTGGAGCGGATGCGGGCCATGGGGCTGCCCCCGCTGCGCCTGCCCGAGGGCTCCCTCGTCGTCCTCGGCGGCGGCTGGAAGGGGCACGCCGACCGGCGGATCGGGAAGGAGGAGCTGTACGCCCGCGTCACCGAGCAGCTCGGCATCCCGGGCGAGCGGATCCGGGACACCTTCGGGTCGGTGGAGCACTGCATCCCGTACATCGAGTGCGACCACCACCGGCTGCACGCCCCCGTGTGGTCCCGGGTCACGATCCGCTCCACCCGCACCCTCGAACCCCTGCCGTACGGGGAGCGGGGCTACCTGCACCTGGTCTCGCCGTACATCACCTCGGTGCCGGCGCAGAGCGTGGTCATGGGCGACCTCGCCTCGCTCCAGCCGGGCGACACCTGCGGGTGCGAGCTGCCGACCCCCTGGTTCACCGTCCACGGCCGGGCCGGGGTGAGCCGCAACCGCAGCTGCGCGGTGGCCGCAGCGGAACTGATGAAGGGCATGGCGTGACCATGAACATGCAGCACCCGCACTACTGGCAGGGCGAGTTCATCGGCGACGAGGAGGCCGGGCGCCGGCTCGCCGGCCTGCCGGCCGCCGTCGAGGCCGCGCTGGCCACGGTGCTGGAGACCGAGACGGTGCTGGCCGCCTGCGACGCCCTCGCCACCGCCCTGTGCGATCCGGACCACCCCGTCCGCGCCCGGCTCGCCGCGCACCTGCCCGCCGGGGAGGACCCGGCCGTGCTCGCCGAGCT